>JANPKR010000353.1:0-1974 GCA_031426175.1 Hydrogenophaga sp.
TCGGAGAGCTGTTTCACTTCGGACTGGATGGCGGTGCGGTCGTCCTTGCTGTTGGTGGCGTTGGCCGACTGCACAGCCAGTTCGCGCATGCGCTGCAGCATGTCGCCGACTTTGCCCAGCGCGCCTTCAGCGGTCTGCGCCAGCGAGATGCCGTCGTTGGCGTTGCGGGCGGCCACGTTCAGGCCCTTGACCTGAGCATTCATGCGCTCGGCGATGGCCAGGCCGGCGGCGTCGTCCTTGGCGCTGTTGACACGCAGACCCGAAGACAGGCGCTGCATGGAAGTGGCCAGCGAACCCTGTGAAGACATCAGGTTGCGCTGGGCGTTCATCGACATCACGTTCGTGTTGATGGTGGTCATGACTAACTCCTAAAAATGGATGAAAAGTAATCCGGCATTGCTGCCCATCTCGACACCAGCCAGAGGGCTGGCTGCCATGACCGGTGCTGGGCTGAATGCTTCGCTGGCCGGACGACGAACCTTTTTAGAAGTCCGTTGCATTCAATTTCGGAGACGCCGGGAGATTCTTTAGCGCTGCCTTGGATTTGTTTGCTGGCGAGGCAAGCCGCCTGCACGCAGCGATGAAGGTGCGCTGTCTCCCATTCGAGCTACGCAGACGCATTTCTGCGGCGCCACGGGCAAGACCGTTTTGAGAACCAAAGACGTAGGCATTGGGATGACACGCAGGTGCTGCACACCTGACACCCGGTACAGCCGTTTACCGATTCAAGTATTTGTTGCGCTCGACACAATTACACACATCGGGTCAGGAGTTGTAAGCAAGTCGCCAACAACCCAGACCCCCATACCGAAGGAACACATCATGGACAGCGAACAACTCCTGGCAGAAATCCGCGAAGCCAACCTGACCTACCTGATGCTGGCGCAGAACCTGATCCGCAAGGACCGCGCCGAAGCCCTGTTCCGCCTTGGTCTGACCGAAGAAGCCGCCGACCTGCTGGGCATGCTGTCCACCGCGCAGCTGCTGAAGATCGCATCGAGCAACATGCTGCTGTGCCGCTTCCGTGTTGACGACGATCTGGTGTGGAATCTGCTGACCAGCCACAACGTGAAGAAGGTGGACAACGCCACCACCACGCAGCTGCACGCCAGCATCCTCATGGCCGGCAAGTTCGCCGAGTCCATGGCCGCTCACTGAGCTGCGCAGTTACAAGTTTCCCTTCTCACACGCTCCAGGAACACACCATGGCGGTCGTCAAAAGCATCCTCAACGAGTCCCGCGACATCGAACGCGCGGTGGCCCTGATCCAGCTCGGTGCGCGCCTGCAGGTGCTGGAGTACGAAACCTCCCTGTCGTACGAGCGCCTGTTGCGCCTGTACAAGGAAGTGGCGGGCAAGAGCCCGTCCAAAGGCCAGTTGCCTTTCTCCACCGACTGGTTCCTGACCTGGCAGCCCAACATCCACGCCTCGCTCTTTCTCAACATCCACGAGTACCTGAGCAAGACCAGCGAGCTCGAAGAGATCGACACGGTGATCAAGGCCTTCCGCCTGTACAACGACCAGATGACGGCCAGCGCGATCGAGCCCATCCTCTCTGTCACTCGCGCCTGGCGTCTGGTGAAGTTCGTGGACAACGGCATGCTCACCCTGACCAAGTGCACCTGCTGCGGCGGCAACTTCGTCACCGAGCCCTATGAAAACCGCCACTTCGTGTGTGGCCTGTGCCAGCCACCGGCGCGTGCCGGCAAGGGTGCGGCTTCAGGCGGACTCCGCTTGCACTGAACAGAGCGCTTCCCAAATCTTGAAATGGACCCCGATGTGGGTCCATTTCGCGTTTATGGCTCCCTTCAATCGCACCTAGAGTTGACGACAAGAAAAGGCATCCCTCCAAGTCACGCGCACCCCCTACGTGCCACGTCCTCTTTCAGGTCCAAGAACATGTTCGTCATCATCGGTTTTGTCGTTTCGATGCTTTGCATCTTCGGCGTCTACATCTTCCACGGTGGCAACATCG
>JANPKR010000354.1:0-8289 GCA_031426175.1 Hydrogenophaga sp.
GCAGCGCGCGCTGCAGTACGCCGCCACCTTCGGCTACACCGTGTGGCTGCGCCCGCAGGATTTCTGGCTCGGCAAGGGTGTGGCCGCCAGCGGCCCGCTGGCCACGCGCCTGGGTCTGGCCGGCATTCCGGCGGCGGCCGAAACCATTGCGCTGCACACGCTGTTTGAACTCATGCGCGCCACGCAGGGCAAAACGCCCGGCAGCGCCAACGCGCGCGTGCACCTGTGCCGCATCAGCAGCGCAGCGGGTCTGGCGCTGGTGCGCCAGGCCAAGGGCGAAGGACTGCCCGTCACGTGTGATGTGAGCGTGCACAACCTGCACCTGACCGACATCGACATCGGCTACTACGACAGCCGCCTGCGCCTGCAGCCACCCGTGCGCCAGCAGCGCGACCGCGATGCGTTGCGCGCCGGCCTGGCCGACGGCACCATCGACGCACTTGTGTCCGATCACAACCCGGTGGACAGTGACGCCAAGACGCTGCCCTTCGCCGAGGCCGAGCCCGGCGCCACCGCGGTCGAGCTGCTGCTGGGTCTGGCGTGCACCTGGGCACAGCAGGACGGCCTGGGCCTGATGCAGGCGCTCACCGTGCTCACCAGTGGTCCGCAATCGGTGCTGGGCGCGAGCCTGGGCACGCTGCAGGCCAGCGTGGGCCGTATCGCGGTGGGCGGCGTGGCCGACCTCTGCATCTTCGACCCCAACGCCAGCTGGACGGTGCAAGCCGATGCGCTGCGCAGCCAGGGCAAACACACGCCCTTCGGTGGGCACGAGCTTCCTGTGAGCGTGCGCGTCACGCTGGTGGGTGGGCAGGTGGCACACCAGGCCGTGGACGCCACCGCGTGAACCGGCTGCGCGCTGCCTGGCGCGCCCTGCGTGCCATAGGCCATGTGATGCGCGGCCTGTGGATCATTCGCACCGAATTCGGCCGGCTGACACCACCACAAACCCAGCTGCTGGTGCGGGAGTGGTCGCGCCAGATGCTGAAGATCATCGGGGTGGATCTGGTGGTGCAAGGCACGCCGCCTGTACACGGCCCGATGTTGATGGTGTCCAACCACATCTCGTGGCTCGACATCCTGGTGCTGAACGCGGCGCACCCCAGCCGCTTCGTCTCGAAGGCCGACGTGAAGGGCTGGCCGCTGCTGGGCTCGCTCATCACCGGCGCAGGCACGCTGTACATCGAACGCGAAAGCCGGCGCGATGCCATGCGTGTCGTGCACCACATGGCCGAACGCTTGCGCGAGGGCGACACCCTCACCGTGTTCCCCGAGGGCACGACGGGCGACGGTCGCACCCTGCTGCCGTTTCACGCCAACCTGCTCCAGGCCGCGATCACGGCGAACGCGCCGGTGCTGCCACTGGCGCTGAGTTTTGTCGACAGCCTGCGCGGCGGGCGCCACGACGCGCCGCTTTTCATCGGCGACACGACGTTGGTGGCCTCGATCTGGAGCACGCTCTGCGCCGACGGCGTGCAGGCCCAGGTTCGCTATGGCGAAGCCCAACCGCCTCGCGGCCGAGACCGCCGCACCTGGTCTCAGGACCTGCGCTCCGAGGTCGAGCGGCTTGGCAGCCCGGCCGACTGATCAGCCCTTCGCGCGCTGCATCATCAAGGCTGTATTGGCTTTGCGCTCGGCGTTGACTTTTTGCACGGTGGCTCGCTCGCCCAGGCGCTTGAGGTACTCGCCCACCGGAAGATCGGCCAGGCAATCGCGGCCGTAAATGATCTTGGTGGCGCTGCTCACCAAAGGCAGGTGCACGGCGGCGGCGCAGTCGGCCAGGGTGAAGGTGTCGCCCGCGATGAAAGGCGAGAACTTGGCCAACTGGGCAAAAGCGGCCACGTTCTTGGTGAGCTGCTCGCCGGTCTTTTCCTTGGCCGCGTCGCTCACCTTGCCGCCGAAAAAGGCTTCGCCGTAGAGGTTGCGGGCCACCAGTTCCAGGTGCAGTTCGAGGTAGCGCAGGATCTCGCGCACCTTGGCTTTCTGGAACGCATCGGCCGGCATGAGCGGGTGGGCCGGGTAAGCGTCTTCGATGTATTCGAGGATCACGGTGGACTCGGACAGCGTGCCCGCCTCGGTCTTGAGGTACGGCACCTTGCCCAGCGGGCTGGCGGCCTTGTCGGTCTGGCCAAGCCAGGCCAGCTCTTCTTCAAAGGCCACCCCCTTTTCGAGCAGGGCGAGTTTGACCTTGTTGTAGTAGTTGCTGGCCGCGAAGCCGCAGAGTGTGAGCATGTCTGTCTCCTGTGTGTGAGCGGGGTTGGGGTGGCGTGATGGTAGTGGGGGCACAGGGTGGCCGTGGGTCTCGCAGTTGACCCCGCTGATAAACTCGAGGCCCATGGTTGGTCGCCCCCTTCACCGTCGCTTTGCTGCCTGGCTGGCCTTGATGGCCGTGCTGTGGGGAGCGCTGGTACCCACGCTGGCGCAGGCCGTGGTGTCCAGCTCCAGCCGCCAGGGATGGGTGGAGGTGTGCAGCGCCAGCGGTGTGCTGTGGATACGGGTGGATGCCGGGGCCTCTTCGCCCACCGCGTCCAGCGATGAGTCCGGCAGCATGGCGGACGCAGCCGCCCACTGCCCTTGGTGCCCCATGCAGGGCGCAGCCGGCCTGCCGCCAGAACCCGAGCTGGCCACATTCACCAGCGCCGAGGGTTTCGTGCCCTCCGCGGCATTCACCTCGGCCCGAACAGCGGTGCTGTGGTCTTCGGCGCAGTCGCGCGCCCCGCCGGCCCCCTGACCATCGGCCGCGCCCGTGCCTTGCGCGGGTACTCCTCTTGCCCCTTCATGACGCTGCGAGTGCGCCCTGTTCGCTCGCCTGTCAGATCCGATTCAATCTCTGTGGATTCACCATGAAAAAAATCATCATCGCCACCCTGCTGTCGCTCACCGCCAGCGCCTGGGCGCAAGCGCCTGCCAACGTTGAAGTCAAAGACGCCTGGGTACGCGCCACCGTGTCACAACAGACGTCCACCGGCGCGTTCATGCAACTGACCGCCGTGGCCGATACCCGCGTCGTGCAGGTCAGCTCGCCCATCGCAGGGGTGGTCGAGATCCATGAAATGGCCATGGACAAAGACGTGATGAAGATGCGCGCCGTTCCCGCGTTGCCCTTGCCAGCCGGCAAGACCGTGGAGCTCAAGCCTGGTGGTTATCACGTGATGATGATGGACCTCAAGGGCCCGGTGAAGGCGGGCGATGTGGTGCCCGTCTCTCTGGTGCTCGAAAGCAAGGACGGCCTGCGCTCGACGCTGGAGGTGAAGGCCGTGGCGCGTCCGCTGGGCAACGCCGCTGCTACCGCGCCCGCCGCGGCTGGCCACGGCCAACACAAGCACTGAGGCCATGAGCCGCACCGCTGAACGCGCGTCCACCCTGGACGCGGGGACAAGGCCGTCCCGATTTCACGCCGTCGCTTGGCGCTGGCATTTTTATGCTGGCCTCTACGTCGTGCCTTTCCTGCTCATGCTGGCCCTCACCGGTGCCGTCATGGTGTTTTTCACCGGCTTCCAGACCCGGCTCGGCTTCACGGTGTACGTGACGCCGCAGGCCGTGGTGCTACCGGTCGGTGCGCAGGCCGACGCCGTGCTGGCGCTGCGCTCGCAGGCCACGCTGCGCGAATACATCGCACCGCGCTCGCCCGACGAGGCGAGCTGGTTCGTGGTCGAACGCGATGGCCTCACCGAGGCGGTGGCGGTGGACCCGCACACCGCGCAGGTCTTGCACCTGGTCGACAAGTCCAGCACGGTGTTCGCCTGGGCCGAGCGCATCCACGGCACGCTGCTTATCGGCGACGTTGGCGACCGCTTGATCGAGATCGCGGCCGGTCTGGGCATCGTGATGATCGTGACCGGGCTGTACCTGTGGTGGCCACGCGGCGCCACGCGATGGGCGCAGGTGCTCGTGCCCGACCTGCGGCTCCAGGGTCGACTGTGGTGGCGTTCGCTGCACGCCAGCGTGGGTTTCTGGCTCAGTGCTGTGCTGTTCGTTTTCCTGCTCACTGGCCTGTCGTGGACGGGTGTGTGGGGCGCGCAGTTCGCGCAACCCTGGGGCACGTTCCCGGCCGCCAAGTGGGACGCGGTACCGCTCTCGGACGCTGCCCACGCCACGCTGAACACCGCCGGCCAGAAAGAGGTGCCGTGGGGCCTGGACCAAACGCCGTTGCCCGCTTCCGGTTCGGCCGTCGGAGTGGCGGGCGTGCCCGCAGGCCAGCCGGTGAACCTGGACACGGTGGCCGCGCTCGCGAAGCGGCTGAGTTTTGAAGGTCAGCACCACATCCAGCTGCCGAAAGGCGAAACCGGTGTCTTCACGATCTCGGCCGACACCATGAGCGGCGACCTGAAAAACCCCACGCAGGACCGCACGGTGCATGTGGACAGGTACAGCGGCCGTGTGATCGCCGAGGCCGCGTTTGCCGACTATTCGCTGATGGCCAAAGGCATGGCGGTGGGCATCGCGCTGCACCAGGGGGACCTGGGGTTGTGGAATGCGGCGCTCAACCTGCTGTGTTGCACAGCCACGGCATTTCTTTGCGTCAGCGGCACCGTGATGTGGTGGAAACGCCGCCCGGCGCGCAACTGGCGCCTGGTGGCACCGCCCGTGCCGCGCGATCTGCCGATGTGGAAGGGTGGCGCGTTGGTGATGTGTGCGGTGGCGCTCGCGTTCCCGCTCAGTGGTGCGGTCTTGCTCGCGGTGTTGCTGCTGGACTGGCTGGTGTTGGCCCGCCTGCCTGCGCTCAAGACCCGGCTGACCTGATCAGACCGGATGCGCCCGCGCCACGCCCGGTGCCGGCGGGCTCGATGCACCCGATCCACGCTCGAAGGTGACCACGTGGTCCACCTCGGCGCGGATGCCGATCCACTCACCCACCGCGTGGTTGTGGTGCGAGGGCACGTGGGTCATCAGCACCTCGCCGCTGGCCAGGCGCAGCGTGTAGAGAAACTCGGATCCGCGAAAAGCCTTGCGCAGGATCTGCGCCTTCACCGGCGCGTGGTCGTCGTGCACGATGTCGTCGGCGCGCAGCAGCACATCGCACAGGCCCGAGGCGTAGGCCGTGGGCAGCGGGCATTCGTCCACGTCCTGCAAGGCGCCCAGCGGCGTCTGCACCGACACATCGTTGCCCACCTGGCTGATCTGCGCCGGCGCGAACACGCCGTGGCCGATGAATTCGGCCACGAAGCGGGTGGCCGGGCGGTGGTAGAGCGCGTAGGCGTCTTCCCACTGGTGCAGGTGGCCTTCGTGCATCACACCGATCACGTCGCCGATGGCAAAGGCCTCCAGCTGGTCGTGCGTGACGAACAGCGCCGTGGCACCCGCCGCCTTGAGGATGCCGCGTACCTCGTGCGCGAGGCGTTCGCGCAGGTCCACGTCGAGATTGGAAAAAGGTTCGTCGAGCAGCAGCAGGCGAGGGCGCGGCGCCAGCGCGCGGGCCAGCGCCACGCGCTGCTGTTGCCCGCCCGAGAGTTCGTGCGGAAACCGCTTCTGCATGCCGTCCAGGCCCACGAGCTTGAGCACCTCGGCCACGCGCGCATCGCGCTCGGCGCGCGGCAGGCGGTCGATGCCGAAGGCGATGTTCTTGCCCACGTCGAGGTGCGGGAAGAGGGCGTAGTCCTGGAACACCATGCCGATGCGGCGTTGCTCGGCTGGCATGTGGTGGGCGCCGTCGCTGACCTTCTCGCCTTCGAGCGTGATGCTGCCGCTGCTGGCGCGTTCAAGACCCGCCACTGCGCGCAGCAGCGTGGTCTTGCCGCAGCCGGACGGGCCGATCAGCACGCCGATGTCACCGGCGCGCAGGCCGAGCGTGACACCGTCCACCGCAGCCTGGGGCTGGCCGGGGTAGCGAACGCTGAGTTGGGAGACGTTGAGGAACATGGTGGTGGCAGGTGTTGGGTCATTGTAGATAACTACAATTCGCATTTGCATTGATCTGCATCAAAAGCCCCTCGCAGAGCGCGGCGGGCCAGCGTGCCATCATCGCGCCCAGCCCTCTGTCTCTCCCCAACTCCCTCACCTCATGCTGCGCTGGTTGGCCCTCGCTCCGTTGATCCTGCTTGCGTGCCTGCTCACGCTGCCCGTGCTGTCGCTGGGTGGTTCGTGGTTTCAGTTCGATGCGGCCGCGCGCGACGTCCTGGGCCAGATGGCGCAGACTGTCTTGCCGGAGTACGCGCTCACCACCGTGGCGCTCTGTGTGTCCGTGGCCGTGGGTGTGGCGGTGGTGGGCATGCTGACGGCCAGCGCGGTGACCCTGTTTGAATTTCCTGGCCGGCGTTTCTTTGAATGGGCGCTGCTGCTGCCACTCGCCATGCCGGCCTATGTGGTGGCGTATGCATACACCGACTTCCTGCAGTTCAGTGGCCCGCTGCAGGTGGGGCTGCGCGAGAGCTTCGGCCTCACCGGCCGTGTGTTCCCCGAGATCCGCAACACGCCCGGTGCGGTCTGGGTATTCACCTTCTCGCTCTATCCCTATGTGTACTTGCTGGCGCGCACCGCTTTGTCGGAGCGCGCCTCGCAGCTGATGGAAGCGGCGCGCCTGCTCGGCGCCCCGCTGGCGCGGCGCATCCGCGAGGTGGCCCTGCCGCTGGCGCGCCCCGCCGTGGCCGCGGGCGTGGCGCTGGCGCTCATGGAAACCCTGGCCGATTTCGGCGTGGTGAGTTACTTCGGTGTGCAGACCTTCACTGCGGGCATCTACAAAGCCTGGCTGGCGATGGACAACCGCTCCGCCGCGGCGCAGCTTGCCACCATGCTGCTGGCCGTGGTGGCGTTGCTGCTGTGGCTGGAACACCGCGCGCAGCACCGCATGCGTTTCTCCACCCTGCGAGGTCTGCGCGCCGGCAGCAACGAAGCGCAGCCCGCCCAGCTGCGGGGTGGTCGTGCAGCGCTGGCGGTAGCGCTGTGTGCCCTGCCGATTGCGTTTGGTTTTGTGCTGCCGGTGCTGTTCATGCTGCGCCCGCTCATGGGTGGATGGGAGGAACTGCCCTGGACTGCCTTCGTGCAGTGGTCGCGAAACAGCGTGTGGCTCGCGGGTCTGTCGGCGGCGCTGGCCACCGCCATTGCGCTCGCACTCGCCTTCGCGGTGCGCGTGCGCCCAGGCAAGGTCACGCGCGGCGTGGCGCAACTCGCCAGCCTGGGCTACGCCGTGCCGGGTGCGGTCATCGTGGTCGGCCTGCTGCTGCCGGTGGGCTGGATGCAGTCCGTCAAGCCCGACACCAGCGTGGGCTATTTCGTCACCGCCACGGCGCTGGGCATCGTCTGGGCCTACATGGTGCGTTTCACCGCCGTGGCGCTGCAGTCCCTGCAGAGCGGCTACGCACGCATTCCTGCCAGCCTGGACGACTCGGCGCGCATGCTCGGCACCACCGGGTTTGGCCTGGCGGCGCGCGTGCACTGGCCGCTGCTCAAGCGCTCCACCGCCGCCGCCGCGCTGCTGGTGTTTGTGGACGTGATGAAAGAGCTCCCCGCCACGCTGGTGCTGCGCCCCTTCAACAGCGACACCCTCGCCGTGGTCACCTACCAGCTCGCGCGCGACGAACGCCTGGGTGAAGCAGCGCTGCCCGCGCTCACGCTGGTGCTGGTGGGGCTGGTGCCGGTGATGCTGCTGAGCCGGACCTTGCGACAGCGGTAAGCGGGTGTTGCGGCCCGTTGTGCCACGAGGTACTGGCTGGTCCAATGCAGGTTTTCACTCTGTTCCCTGCCCACATGCTGAACAAACTCCAGGAAGAACGCCGCCAGTTCATGGCCCTGACCGCCGCCACCGGGGCCGCTGCGCTGGTGGCTGGCTGCGGCACCCGCGCGCCGCTGCCCGGCCAGGCGCCCGCCAGTGCGGCCTACCGCCGCGAGGCCGCCACCCATCTGTATCGCAAGTACCCCGATCGCATCTTCCGGGGAAAACTGCCGCCCATGCTGTACGCCATCGGCGTGCTGGAGGTGGAACTGAACCAGGGTGGGCGCGTGGGCTCCACCCGCTGGTTGCGCGGCCCCAGCCACGCGCCCGAAGTCATGGCCGAGATCGAACGCCTGGTGCGCGCCGCCGCGCCGTTTCCGTCACCGCCCGGCTTCGGGCGGGTGCAGTACGTGGACACCTGGCTGTGGGACCGCAGCGGGCGCTTTCAGCTGGACACGCTGACGGAAGGCCAGCTCTGAGGTTCGTCGGATCGTTCAAGACAGGCCCATTTCCCGCGGCCCGCCATTGACGCCCCATGGCGTGCCAAATCGGTCGGTCACCATGCCGAAGGTGTCGGCCCAGAAGGTCTCGGCCAGCGGCATGCCGACCTTGCCGCCCTCGGCCAGCGCGTTGAACACGCGCGT
>JANPKR010000355.1:0-2816 GCA_031426175.1 Hydrogenophaga sp.
TTCCTCGCGGCGAAACAACTCTTCCACCACCAGGTCGCGCAACCCGCCCAGGATGGCCTGGTCCAGTTTGTCAAACGTCCGTGGACGCCGGTCCATCAGGCAAAGGGTACCGACGACCTGGCCATAGGGCAGGCGCAACAAGGCCCCGGCGTAGAAACGCACGTAGGGTTCACCCAACACCAACGGGTTGTCTTTGAAGCGTTCGTCCTTCAGGGCGTCGGGAACGACCAGCGTCTCCGACATGTTGATCGCATGCCCACAGAACGAAATGTCGCGCGCGGTCTCGCACACGTCCATGCCGAAGTTCGACTTGAACCACTGCCGATCCTGGTCGACCAGAGATACCAACGCAATCGGCACCTCGAATTCCTTCGCGGCAAACGCCGAAAGGCAGTCAAAGCGCTGCTCGGGTGGTGTGTCCAGAATCAGAAGTTCTCGCAGCGCCTGCAGGCGTTGCTTCTCGTTGTGCGGCAAGGGGGGCAGGATCATGGTGTTCTCCGTGCGCGCAGCCAGCTGATTTGTGCAACTGGTCATCGCGCCCTGGGTTCCACGTTATATCGACCCCTTCGCCGACAAACTGAAGCCCGCTGCTTCAAGTCATCAGGGCCACAGCACCCGAGAACGTGATGAAGGCGGCCGCCGTGGTCACGAGAATGATGCGGGCGATGCGCCCGTTGTCGGCACCGAAGCGCTCGGCCAGCAGCGAGACGTTGCTCGCACTCGGCAAGGCCGCCACCAGCACCATCACCGTGAGCGCCGCAGGCGAGAGCGGCACACCGAGCTGGATCGCCCCCGCGCCCACCGCCAGCACCAGCAGCGGGTGCAGCAGCAGCTTCATCATCACCACCGGCACAAAGTCCGACAGCGGCATGGGGTGGTTGGACTGCATCTGCGCACGGGCCAGCACCGCACCGATGGTGAACAACGCCACCGGCGAGGCCGCATCGGCCAGCAGCCACACGGTCTGCTCGACCGGCTTGGGCAAGGTGAACGCAGACGCCGAAGCCGCCGCACCCAGGATGATGGACCAGGGCATGGGATTGGCCACCACGCCGCGCAGCGCCTTCTTGCCCGCGTCCAGCATGGCCTGCCCCCCATGGCCTTCGGCATCGTCCAGGCGCGAGAGCGCGATGCACAGCGAACTGGTGACCACCATGTCGACCAGGATCGTGAGGATCGCCGTGCCCGCCACCTGCGGGCCCAGCAGCGCAGCCAGCAAAGGCACGCCCATGAAACCGGTGTTGGGAAACGCCGCCACCAGCGCGCCCATCGAGGCGTCGTTCCAGCGGATGCGCGCGTTCAGGCTCATGGCCACGGCAAACGCCACCATCACCAGGCCACACAGCAGGTACACCCCCATCACCGAGGCATCGAGCAACTCGGCGATCGGCGTGGTGGAGCCGAAGCGGTAGAGCAGACAGGGCAGCGCAAAAAACAGCACAAAACCGTTGAGCCCGGGAATCGCCTCCAGCGGCAGCATCTTGCGCTGCGCAGCCACAAAGCCGGCGAGCACGAGCGCAAAAAACGGAAAAGTGACGAGCAGGATGTTGAGCACGGGGGCGATTGTCTCAGGCGGCCACCGCCGAGCCGCGCCAACCCCTGCCGGTATGATCCAACGCTGTGTTTTTGCTGCGCTACCCGCCTCCTCCGCCCCCATGTCCAACGGCCTGAATCTCGCCCAACTTGAAGCCGTGAACCACCTGGGCGGACCCTGTCTGGTGCTGGCTGGCGCCGGATCGGGCAAGACGCGCGTGATCACGCACAAAATCGGCCGACTCATCCAGGCGGGTCTGGCAGCCGACCGCATCGCCGCCATCACCTTCACCAACAAGGCCGCCGCCGAAATGCGCGAGCGCGCCAAACAACTGGTGGGGCGCGATGCCAAGAAGGTGCTGATCTGCACGTTTCACGCGCTGGGCGTGCGCCTGCTGCGCGAAGACGGCGCGGCGCTGGGCCTGAAGAAGCAGTTTTCCATTCTGGACACCGACGACATCACCAGCCTGCTCAAGGACTGCGGCGGGACAACCGACGCAGCCACCGCGCGCGGCTGGCAGTGGGCCATCAGCGCGCTCAAGAGCGCGGGGCTGAATTCGGCGCAGGCGCTCGCCCTGGCGAAAGACGAAAACGAACGCGTCACCGCGACCATCATGGGCCGCTACGAGGAGCGCCTGACCGCCTACCAGAGCGTGGACTTCGACGACCTGATTTCGTTGCCACTCAAGCTGCTCACCGAGCATCTCGACGTGCGCGAGCGCTGGCAGAAAAAAATGGGCCATGTGCTGGTGGACGAGTACCAGGACACCAACGCCACGCAGTACGAGCTGCTCAAGCTGCTGGTGGGCGAACGCGCACGCTTCACCGCGGTGGGCGACGACGACCAGTCCATCTACGGCTGGCGCGGCGCCACGCTGGACAACCTCAAGCGCCTGCCGCAGGACTACCCCGAGCTCAAGGTCATCAAACTGGAGCAAAACTACCGTTCCACCAGCGCCATCCTGCGTGCAGCCAACAACGTGATCGGCCCCAACCCCAAGCTGTTCCCCAAGACGCTGTGGAGCGACCTCGGCGAAGGCGAGCCGGTGCGTGTGGTGGATGCCGACAACGAGGAGCACGAGGCCGAGCGTGCCGTGGCACGCATCCAGAGCCTGCGCTCGAACTCGCAGCACAAGGAGTTCCGCGACTTCGCCATCCTCTACCGCGCCAACCACATGGCGCGCTCGTTCGAGCAGTCGCTGCGCCGTGCGCAGATTCCCTACAAGGTCTCGGGCGGCCAGAGCTTTTTCGACAAGGCCGAGATCCGCGACCTGTGCGCCTGG
>JANPKR010000356.1:0-2900 GCA_031426175.1 Hydrogenophaga sp.
GGGTCGACCACCGACGAATTCCACGCCGGCGTGAGCACCGCCGTGCAGCAGCCGCACACAAACACCAGAAACAGCACCGCCCCAGGCCCACCCCAGCCGGCCAGCACCAGCGCGGCCAGCAGCGCACAGGCCGCCACCTGGGCGATGAGCGCGCCCGAGATCAGGCGGCGGCGGTCGGTGGTGTCGGCCAGCACCCCGGCGGGCAAGGCCAGCAAAAACATGGGCAGAAACACCGCCGTCTGCACCAGCGCCGCCAGAAACGACGAACCAGTGAGCTCCACCATGAGCCAGGCCGCCGCCATGGTCTGCATGCCGGCGCCAATGAAGAAGATGGCGCCGCAAATCCAAAGGCCCCGAAAAGCGGGTTGGCGAAGGGGACTCCAGATGGAGGTGGCAGTGGTCATGGACCATTATTCCCCAGCTGGTGGCGGGCTTTGTCGTGCTGACGGCATTCAGGGAATGAATTCCTTATGAATCAACGAAACATTTGCTACCGATGTGTTCGACTGAAATTCGCCTGGACAATAAAAAAGCAGCCCGAAGGCTGCTTTTTTATTCAACTGGATTGCAATTTGAAATTGCAATCCATTGAATCAGGACTTGCGGCGGCGAATCGCGCCCAGACCCAGCAGGGCAATACCGGCCAATGCCAGGGTACCGGGTTCTGGCACCACGCTGACCATGTCGATCTGGGCGTCCAGATCACCAAACTGACCACCATTGACTTGCAGTTCCAACGCGCCGACGTCAGCGAAGTTGGCACCAACAAAATCGGAGAAGTTGAAGATGTAGCTGCCGGCGCCTGCAGCCGTGAGCATGTAGGAAGTCATGCTGTACACGTTGTTGTTCAGCACATCGGACCAGACCGAGAACGTGAGCGGAAGACCAGCGTCTGCGCGGATCAGATCCACTTTGAATGCGCTGCCAGAGAGGGTCAGATCGATGCCGCCGAGGCCGTCCGTGTCGATGGCGGGGCCTGAGAAGGCGCCATCCCAGCGAGCTGTGCCGAAGCCATTCTGGCCGGTCTGCTCGTTGTAGCTGAGCGTGCCGCCCTCACCACCAACAAACACGTTGGCGGACACGCCAGAGTTGGTGTCGGCCAGCACGTTGCCTTGCTTGGAGATATACACATCACGGAAGCCGCCCAGGATGCCGGCATCGGTCACTTGCACTGCGTACACCGGGGTGTTGGTGCTGGTGCGGTCGGAAATTTCAGCGGACTGGGGAGCCGTGAAGCTGTCGATCACCAGCGAAGCCTGCGCACCGCCGAAAGACAGGGCCAGTGCTGCCGCAGCAGCGATTTTGGAAAGTTTGATCATCGGGTGTTCCGTTGGATATTTGAGAAGGTCCGGGGTTTCTGGACATCAAATTCCCCCGACTGGCATTACCGTACGCAGTTAGCGTGCCAGGCACCAAATCCTTCTATGCACCAACCACTTGTCGAATTGAACAGGATTGACCTGGTTCAATTCATTCAGAAGTGTCAAATTTCCCGACAATGATTAATGTGCGTTCGCGCACATTCAATTCCCCAATAGCCCCACAACCCCTCAGACAATCCCATTTCGAATGGCATAAACCGTGAGTTCAGCGTTGTTGGCCAGGTGCAGTTTTTCCAGCACCCGGGCTCGGTAGACACTCACGGTCTTGGGGCTGAGCATGAGTTCTTCGGCAATGTCCGAGAGCTTCTTGCCCGAGGCGATCTTCTGCAGCGTCTGCAGTTCGCGCTCGGACAGGCTGGCGTGCAGCTCTTCGCTTTCGGGTGCGTGCAGGTTGTCCACCAGCATCTGAGCCACCTCGGCGGTCACGTATTTGCGGCCCTGCATCACGGTGCGGATGGCGGCCACCAGCTCGGCCGGCTCGCCGGCCTTGTTCAAATACCCGCGCGCCCCGGCGCGCAGGCAACGGATGGCGTACTGGTCTTCCGGGTACATGGAAACCACCAGCGCCTTCACGGTGGAGCCTTCCTCCTTCAGCGCAGCCAGCACCTCCAGCCCGCCGCGCCCCGGCATGTTGAGGTCAAGCACGAGCACGTCGCACTCGGTCTTGCGCATGGCTTCGCGCAGTTCGGGGTAGCTGCCGGCTTCGCCCACCACCTGGATGTCCGTGGCCTCCGAGATGGTGTCGCGAATGCCGCGTCTCACCACCGCGTGGTCGTCACACAAAATCACCTTGATCATGGGCTTCCTCTGCGGTGTTGGCCGCGCTGTCCGGGTTCTTGAATGGTGTCAGGGGCACGGACAAAATGACCGAGGTGCCCCGCG
Organism: Hydrogenophaga sp.; assembly: GCA_031426175.1. Lineage (GTDB taxonomy): Bacteria > Pseudomonadota > Gammaproteobacteria > Burkholderiales > Burkholderiaceae_C > Hydrogenophaga. The sequence goes on from JANPKR010000356.1 coordinate 2,265, forward strand.
GTGATGTGCTGATGTCGAGCCAGCCGTCCACCTTGGCGGCCCGCTCGCGCAGGCCCAGCAGCCCGAAGGACTCGGCCTTGCGCAGCGCATCCGGGCTCATGCCCTGGCCGTTGTCGGTGACTTCCAGGGTCAGCACGCCCTCACCATCGCTCAGGTCGATGTCGACCGCCGTGGCCTTGGTGTGTTTGGCGATGTTGGTCAGGGCTTCCTGCGCCGTGCGGTAGGCCACCAGCTGCACGTCCATCGGCACGTCGATCTGGTCGGACGACCGGCGGATGGTCACGCGCAGGCCGCTGCGGCGCTCGAAGCCGCCCGCCAACCACTGAACCGCGGCCACCAGGCCCTGGTCGAGGATGGGCGGGCGCAGATTCATCATGATGCGCTGGCTCGCGCCCAGGGCGTGCTGCAGCATTTCCATCGCGGTGCCCACGTGCTTGAGCACGTCGGGGTCGTTCTCGCGGCGACCCACCCAGGCCAGGTCAAGCTTCACCGCCGCCAGCGCACCGCCGATGTCGTCGTGAATCTCGCGCGCGATGTTGGCGCGCTCCTGCTCGATGCTGGTCTGCAGGTGCTCTGCAAGCTCGGCCAGGCGCTGGCGCGATTCGGCCAGCTCTTCGGCGGCCCGCGCCCGCTCAC
>JANPKR010000357.1:0-4412 GCA_031426175.1 Hydrogenophaga sp.
CTGTGCCCGCCCGACACCGACGCCTGGGTGATCGGCGGCGCGCAGATCTACGCTGCCGCAATCGATCTGGCCAGCACAGCGGTGGTCACAGAAATAGCACAAGACTTCGAGGGCGATGCCTTCGCCCCCGTGTTCGGCCCCGGATGGCGCGAGACCGCGCGCGAAACCCACACAGCGGCCAACGGTCTGCCATTCGCCTTCGTTACCTACGCACAGAAAAGTTGAAGCCATGCAAATCGCCACCTGGAACATCAACTCCCTCACCGTGCGCCTGCCCCAGGTGTTGGACTGGTTGGCCGCGAACCCTGTGGACGCCATTGGTTTGCAAGAGCTCAAGCTGGTGGACGAAAAGTTTCCCTTCGGTGCATTCAAAGAAATCGGGTACCACGCCGCTGCCTTCGGCCAGAAGACCTACAACGGTGTCGCGCTTCTGAGCCGTACACCGCTGCGCGACGTGGTGCGCAACATTCCCGGCCACAGCGACGAGCAGGCCCGCGTGATTGCTGCAACGTTGGACACGCCTGAGGGTCCGCTGCGGCTGGTGAACTGCTACTTCGTCAACGGGCAGGAGCCGGGCAGCGAAAAGTTTGCCTACAAGCTGCAATGGCTGGCCGCGCTGCACCGCTGGATCGCCGAGGAGATGCAGGCCCACCCGCGGCTGGTGCTGGTGGGCGATTTCAACGTGGCGCCCGAAGACCGTGACTCCCACGACCCCGTGGGCCTGAAGGACACCATCCACCACACGGTGGAGGAGCGCGCGCACTTCCAGGCGCTGCTGGCCTTGGGTCTGACCGACGCGTACCGCCTGTTCGAGCAGCCCGAGAAGAGCTACTCGTGGTGGGACTACCGCATGCTGGGATTCCAGAAAAACCGCGGTCTGCGCATCGACCACATCCTGGTCAGCGAGGCGCTGCGCAGCAGCGTGAAGGCCTGCACCATCGACCGCGCGCCCCGCAAGAACCCGCAGCCGAGCGACCACGCGCCGGTGGTCGTCACTCTAGATTGAGTTCTTGAATCTTCCGGGTGATCGTGTTACGCCCGATACCGAGCTTGTGCGCCGCTTCGATGCGACGCCCACGCGTGTTGACCAGTGCAGTCTGAATCAGCTTGGTCTCAAAACGGCGGGTGAGCACATCCCACACATCCGTGCGACCTTCTTCCAGCAGGGCCAGCGCCTCGGCTTGCAGACCCAGCTCCCAGCCCGGCATCGATAGCGGCACACCGCCCTCATGCTGGGGCTGTGCATCGGCCACATCGAAACTGGGCACACCGATGTGCAAGGACTCCGAGAGCGCCACAGGAACCACAGCGGGCGCTGGCGCGGGCATGACCATGGCTTCCGGCAAGGCTGTCAGCGCCGCCACCGACGTACCGGCCATGGCCAGCACCTCGGGCGGCAGGTCCTTGAGTTCGATCACCTGAGCGGGCGCCATCACGGTGAGCCAGTGGCACACGTTTTCCAGCTGGCGCACGTTGCCCGGGAAATCAAATGTGCCGAGCAGGCGAATGGCCGGCTCTGAAATGCGCTTGGGCTCCACGCCCAACTGCTTGGCGCTTTGCTGCAGGAAAAAGCGCGTGAGCATGGGCACGTCTTCACGGCGCTCGCGCAGGGCCGGCAAGCGCAGGCGGATCACGTTGAGGCGGTGAAACAGATCCTCGCGGAACACACCTTCCTTCACGCGCTGCTCAAGATTCTGGTGGGTCGCAGCGATCACGCGCACGTTGGCGCGCACCGCGCTGTGGCCACCCACACGGTAGAAGTGCCCGTCGGACAACACGCGCAGCAAGCGCGTCTGCAGGTCGAACGGCATGTCGCCGATTTCGTCCAGAAACAGCGTGCCGCCATCGGCCTGCTCGAAGCGCCCACGGCGCATGGTCTGCGCGCCGGTGAAAGCACCACGCTCATGGCCGAACAGCTCGGACTCCAGCAGGTCTTTCGGAATGGCGGCGGTGTTGATGGCCACAAAAGGGCCAGCCGCGCGCGGTGAATGTTTGTGCAGCGCACGCGCCACCAGTTCCTTGCCCGAGCCCGATTCGCCGGTGATGAGCACCGTGACCTGGCTCTGGCTCAGCCGCCCGATGGCGCGAAACACATCCTGCATGGCCGGGGCCTGTCCCAGCATTTCGGGCGCTGCGGTCATGCGTTCTTCGGCCACCTCTTCGCGCTGGCTCTCTTCCACCGCGCGGCGGATCAGCTCCACCGCCTTGGGCAGATCGAAGGGCTTGGGCAGGTATTCGAAAGCACCGCCCTGAAACGCAGACACCGCGCTGTCGAGATCGGAGAAGGCGGTCATGATGATCACCGGCAGACCGGGCAGCATTTCCTTGACCTTCTCCAGCAGCTCAAGGCCAGAGCCACCGGGCATGCGGATGTCGCTCACCAGGATCTGAGGGCCTTCGCTCTCGGGCGTGTCGGCCAGCGCCTTGAGCACGTCTTGCGGGTTGGTGAAGCTGCGCGTGGGCAGGTTCTCGCGCAGCAGCGCTTTCTCCAGCACGAAGCGGATCGATTGATCGTCGTCCACTATCCAGATCGGCTTCATGTGTATGTCGTCCCTTCTTGTGGCTCAGCGCTCGGCAGTGGTTTGTCGGTTCTAGGGCAAGGGGATCAACAGCTTGAAGTCTGTGCATCCCGACACGCTCTCACACTCGATCAATCCGTGGTGCTGCTGGACAAAGGTTTGCGCCAACGTGAGCCCCAGGCCGGAGCCGCCATCGCGTCCCGACACCAGCGGGAAAAAGATGCGGTCCTTGATCGAGTCTGGAACGCCAGGCCCGTTGTCAATGACATGCAATTCCAATGCCAGCCGATAGCGCTGCTTGCCAAACGTCACCTGTCGACCCACGCGCGTTTTGAAGATGATCTGCGCATCGCCTGCTGCAATGCGCTCAGCCAGTGCTTGTGCCGCGTTGTGCGCGATGTTGAGCACAGCTTGAATCAGCTGTTCACGGTCGCCCCGAAACTCGGGAATGGAGGCGTCGTAATCGCGCACCACGCGCAACCCCCTGGGAAACTCGGCCAGGATCAGCGAACGAACACGCTCGCACACCTCGTGGATGTTCACGTCGCCCACCACGTGGGGGGGACGGTGCGGCGCGAGCAACCTGTCTACCAGCGACTGCAGCCGGTCGGCCTCGTGAATGATGACCTGTGTGTATTCAATGAGCTCGCGCGAATCGAGCTCCATCTGCAGGAGCTGCGCAGCACCCCGGATACCGCCCAGCGGGTTCTTGATCTCGTGCGCGAGGTTTCTGATGAGCTCCTTGTTCGCCTGCGCCTGATCAATCAGCCGCTCCTCGCGATCCTGTCGGGCCTGCTGCTCCAGCGGCAGCAGCTCCACCACCACCTCACCCTTGCTCTCGGTCTGCGCCACCACCACATGAACCGGCAAGGCTTCGTGGTTCACCCGCTTGAGCCAGGCGTCGTAGCGCAGCGCGGCAAACTCGTTGCCTCTCGCGCCGCCGAGTGCACTTTCCAGCAAGGCAGGCTCGGTGAAGCAGTCTTGAAAGAGGGTATTGGCGATGCTGCGCCGTGACGTGCCCAGCGCATCTTCAAGCGCTGCGTTGGCGTACAGCACATGCCCGTCGGCGTCGACCACCGCCACCAGGGTGGCCAGCATGTCCAGCGACTGAAAGCGCCCCCCTGTTGTGGCGGGCCGCTTCGCGCCTTCAGCACCGAGCGATTTCGTCGGTGCCCGGCGCTTGATGGAGAGGGGAGTCGGTGTCTTTTTCAAGCCGCTCATCTTGCGGCATTGCCCGACGACGCGGGCAAGCGGCCGAGCTCGCGCTGCAGGCCGGCGACATCGCTTTCGGCGCGCGCCACCGCGGCCTTCAGTTCGGCCACGCGGTCCAGGTAGCGCTGGTAGTTTCGCGACTCGATGCCCTGTTTCTCGGGCTCGCCATTGGCGTATTCCTTTCGCGCCTCGGCCAACCGACCTTCGGCCTTGCGCAGCTCGGTTTCCAGAATGGCTTTGGCGTCACTGTCGCGGGCGCGCTGGGCCGAGGGATCGACGCGGTCGTTGCTGCTTCGTGGCGCTGCAGCAGGATTGCTGCGTGCAGCAGGCGCGGGCTTGGTGCCCTCAACGATGGTGATGTTGCCACCTTCCATGGGCGTGCAGTTGCGGCTTTTGGCCACCTGGGCATTGTTGGTGTACTCGTTGCCGCAGCGGTAAATGCGCTCCTGGGCCTGCGCGGGCAGGGTGCACAAAAGCACGGCGCCTGCAACAAGGCCTGGAACAAGAGAGAAATGCAGGGGGGACATGGGCACAAGGTCTCCGTTGTGTCGACACGGCAAAGACTGCGCCGTTCATCGCGAATCAGTATGACGGAAAACCCTCTGAAAAGTGCCGCCGCCGGCGCCGTTCACAGGGCCAGATGTCGCTCCAAAACAAAAAGGGACGGCTCGCGCCGTCCCT
>JANPKR010000358.1:0-6375 GCA_031426175.1 Hydrogenophaga sp.
GTTTCGCGTGCTACAGGTTTTGTGTGCTAACGGGGCTCCATCGCTATTTTCATCAGTGTTATTAGGAGTCCCGAACATGGGCAACAAACTGTACGTTGGCAACCTGCCATACACCGTCCGCGACGAAGACCTGCAGCAAGCATTCAGCGCTTACGGCTCTGTCAACAGCGCCAAAGTCATGATGGAGCGCGATACCGGTCGTTCCAAAGGTTTCGGCTTTGTCGAAATGGGCAACGATGCCGAAGCGCAAGCCGCTGTTGAAGGCATGAATGGTCAGTCACTGGGCGGTCGCAGCCTGGTGGTGAATGAAGCCCGTCCGATGGAAGCCCGTCCTCCCCGCTCCGGTGGCGGCGGCTTCGGCGGTGGCCGCTCCGGTGGCGGTGGCTACGGTGGTGGTGGTGGTGGCGGCTACGGTGGTGGTGGCGGTGGCGGCAGCGACGGTGGTTTCCGCAGCCCCTACGGTGGTGGCGGCGGTGGCGGTGGCCGTCGTGAAGGTGGCGGCGGCGGCGGTGGTCGTGGCGGCTACTGATCGAATGCTCCGATCAGCTTGATCTGGCGAATCTGAGGATTCGCTGGTCAGGCAAGAGAAAAGCCCTGCGGCATGGCCTCAGGGCTTTTTTCATGGGCGATCCAGGAGCGGCCCGCTCAACCGCCGCGCTTGGCACCGCCTTGCCGGTGTTTACGCGCCCTGCCGGACAACGCCCGATCAAACCAGGCATTGGGCAGCAGACGCAGCAGTTTGGCCACCACACCCATCTGCCAGGGAATCACGCGGTAACTCACGCCACCCACGATGGCATCGAACGCGCGGTCGGCGAAGGTCTCGGGGCTGAGCAGAAACGGCATGGCGTAGCGGTTCTCGCGGGTCAGCGGTGTGTCCACGTAACCGGGCAACAAGGTCACCACCGACACGCCGCTGCCACGCAGCTCGCCGCGCAGGCTCTCGCAATACGCCACCACGGCGGCCTTGCTGGCGCAGTAGGCGCCGTGGCCGGGCAAGCCGCGGATGGCTGCGACGCTCGCAATGCCAACCAGCGCGCCGCTGCCGCGCCTGACCATGTCGGCCACGAAAGGGTGGAAGGTGGCAGCCACGCCGGTGTTGTTGAGTGCGAACGTGCGCGCCATCACGTCGAGGTCTTCACGCTCGCTGGTGTCCATGCCGATGCTCACGCCCGCGTTGGCCACGACCACATCGGGCACGCCTTGCGCTGCCAGGCACGCCTGCCCGGCGGCCACGATGCTGTTGATGTCGGCCACGTCGGCGCCATAGACGCGGCAGCGCTCGGCGCCCCAGCCTTGGGCATCGGCAAACGCCTGCATCTCGGCGGTTCGACGCGCCACCAGGGCCAGCCGATAGCCACTGCGGGCGAAACGGACCGCCATGGCCTGGCCGATGCCGCTGGAGGCGCCGGTGATGAAGGCCAGTGGCGCAGTGGTGTCTGGAGTGGTCATCGTGTTCAGCGGGGGATCAGCTGGACCTTCACCCGGCCTTTGAAATCGGCCATGCCGGTATCGCCCCGGTAGTCGAGCGAGTCGGCGACGAGGCGGTCGGTGCCGCGCAGCAGGGTGACGGGTTGGTCGGAAATGACGCGCTCGGGGTCGACAAACACCTTGAGGTACTCGCCCCGGAATTCCAGGCGGGGCAGCACTTCGCCGCTGGCACCAACGCCGGCTTCACGCACCACCACGGCGTTTCCCTGAAGAACGAACTGGCTGTTGTCGGCGTTGGTCGTGACCAGCTTCGCTGTGGCCACCGTGGGCCGACCTTCAGGTCCGATATTGCGGATGCGCGCGTTGTCGATTTCGATGCGGTCGTCGTCGGGGTGGTGACGAGCCTCGTCGCCCAGCACCTCGGACTTGAGCGAGCCGTCGGCGTTGAAGGCCTTGACCGCAAAATCGCGCATGAAATAGTCGGGTTCGCTGCTGATCGGCCGCGCTTCCTGGGGCGCCTCGGGCGTGGGGGTGGCTCGCAGCAACCAGTAAGAAGCCAGCGCCAGCAGACCCATGAGCATCACGGGCAGGTAAATGGAGATGCGGTCCAGCAGCTTGGGCTTGCGCCTGGGCGGCCGCGCAGTCGGCTCGTTCAGGTCAAGCGTGTCCAGAAAGTCCAGCGGATCGGACGTGCTCATCGGGCGGCCGATTCGAGTTCGCGGGCATACACACCGCTGGCGACAAGCAGCAGGTCGCAGAGGTCGCGCACAGCCCCTGCGCCGGGCAGGCGGGTGGTGACGTGGTGGGCCACCGCCAGCACCTCGGCGTGGGCGGTGGAGGGCGCACAGGCCAGGGCGGCGCGGCGCAGCATGGGCAGGTCGGGCCAGTCATCGCCCATGGCGGCAGCCGCCGACCATTCCAGGCCCAGCTCGGCCAGGATCTCTTCTGCCGCTGGACACTTGTCTTCGGTCCCGTAGCGCGCGTGCGTCACGCCCAGGGCTTTGAGACGAGCGCGCAGCGCGGCCGAGTCGCGGCCTGTCACGACCGCAGGAGCGATGCCGGCGCGCTGCAGCAGCTTGATGCCGTGACCGTCGAGCGTGTGAAAACGCTTGAGGGTTTCACCCGCCTCGCTGAAATACAGGCCACCGTCGGTGAGCACGCCATCCACGTCGAAAAACACCACGCGGATGCCCTGCGCCATCAGCAGCAGCTCGGGCGCGAAGTTGAGCGCCGGGCGCAAAGCGGGCAGTGCGTTCATTCAGATCACTTTCGACCGCATCAGGTCGTTGGTGTTGAGCGCGCCGGTGAGACGACCTTCACCGTCCACAACCAGCACGCTGTTGATGCGGTTGGCTTCCATCAGGCCGGCGGCCTCGACCGCAAGCGCATCCGCCCGCACGGTGCGTGGCCGGGGGTGCATCACGTCGGTCGCGCGCAAGGTGCGCAGGTCGGCGCTGCTGCCGGTCTTTTCGATCAGGCGGCGCAGGTCGCCGTCGGTGAAAACACCGAGCACGCGGTCGTCGGCGTCGACCACCGCACTCATGCCCAGGCCTTTGGCGCTGATCACGGCCATCAGTTCCATCAGGCCGGCCTGGGGGTCCACACGCGGAACGTCGGCGCCACTGCGCATGACATCGCTCACGTGGGTGAGCAGCTTGCGCCCGAGGGCGCCACCGGGGTGCGAGCGGGCAAAGTCATCGGCCTTGAAGCCCCGCGCATCGAGCAGTGCCACGGCGAGCGCATCGCCCATGGCCAGCTGTGCAGTGGTGCTGGCGGTGGGAGCCAGGTTGTGCGGGCAGGCCTCCTTGTCGACCGAACTGTCCAGCACCGCCAGCGCGTGGCGGCCCAGCGTGGACTCGGGCCGCCCGGTGAGCGCGATCAGGGGCACGCCCATGCGCTTGATGAGCGGGAGGATGGCGTTGAGTTCTTCGCTCTCGCCGCTGTTGCTGATGCCCAGAACCACGTCAGCGGCGGTGATCATGCCCAGATCCCCATGGCTGGCTTCGGCCGGGTGCACGAACATGGCGGGCGTGCCGGTGGATGCGAGCGTGGCGGCGATCTTGCGACCGATGTGGCCGCTCTTGCCCATGCCCATGACGACCACCCGGCCACGGCAATCCAGCATGGCCTCCACCGCGGTGGCAAAGGTCTTGTTGATGCGCAGGGCCATGGATGTGACGGCTTGCGCTTCGATGCTCAGCGTCTCATGGGCCATCGCCAGGGCGCGGGCGGCATCAAAGGTGGCGTGCAGGGTCATGGCCGGATTATCACCGTGGGTGTGTTGGCAGTGCCGCCCTCGCTGCAAGACCACCGGCCGTTAACATGCCCGCATGACTTCGCTCGACATCGCGCTCCTGTACCTGCTGGCCTCGGTGCTGGGCGTGGTGGCTTGCCGCTTCCTGCGATTGCCACCGATGCTGGGTTACCTCGTGGTGGGCGTGGTTATCGGACCCAACGCGCTGGCGCTGGCGCAGGACTCCAGCGGCATCCGCTATCTGGCTGAGTTCGGCGTGGTCTTCCTCATGTTTGTGATCGGTCTGGAGTTCAGCCTGCCCAAACTGCGAGCGATGAAGCGGCTGGTGTTCGGCCTCGGTCTCTCGCAGGTGGTGCTCACGGTGCTGATCACGACCCTGGCGTCACTGGCGCTCACCGTGCTGCTGCCCACCTGGTGGGACATCAGCTGGCAGACCGCGTTGGCACTTGGCGGCGTGATGGCCATGAGCAGCACGGCCATCGTCATCAAGCTGGTGGCAGAGCGGCTGGAGCTGGAGTCGGAGCACGGCAAGCGCGTGCTGGGCATCCTGCTGTTCCAGGATCTGGCGGTGGTGCCTTTGCTGGTGCTCATCCCGGCGCTGGCCGCCGCGCCCGAAGACCTGTTGCCCGCGCTGGGCTGGGCCACATTCAAGGCCATCGTGCTGCTGGGTGTGCTGCTCACCGGCGGCCAGAAAGTGATGCGCTGGTGGCTGACGCTGGTGGCGCGGCGCAAGAGCGACGAACTCTTCATGCTCAACCTGCTGCTGATCACGCTGGGCCTGGCCTGGCTGACCGAACACGCTGGCCTGTCGCTGGCGCTGGGCGCTTTCGTGGCCGGCATGCTGATCTCCGAAACCGAGTTCAAACACCAGGTGGAGACCGACATCCGCCCGTTCCACGATGTGCTGCTCGGTCTGTTCTTCATCACCATCGGCATGATGCTGGACTGGCGCCTGGTGTTCGATCGCTGGCCACTGGTGCTCTTGCTGCTGTCGCTGTCGGTGGGCTTCAAGCTCGCGCTCATCACCGGGCTCACGCGCATGCTCGGTGCCCCGATGGGGGTGGCGCTGCGCACCGGTCTGTACCTCGCGCAAGCGGGTGAGTTCGGTCTGGTGCTGCTCACGCTGGCCGGCAACAACAACCTGATTCCACCCGCGTGGTTCAATCCCATCCTGGCGTCGATGGTGTTGTCCATGCTGGCCACGCCCTTCGTGATCATGTACGCCAACACCATCGTGACAAGGCTGGTGGGCAGCGACTGGCTGATGCAGTCGGTGCAGATGACGAGCATCGCGCGCAAGGCCATCAACGCCGACAAACACGTGATCATTTGCGGCTACGGCCGCTGCGGGCAAAACCTGGCGCGGCTGCTCGAAGCAGAAAGCATTCCCTACATGGCGCTCGACCTCGACCCCGACCGTGTGCGCCAGGCCGCCGCCGCTGGCCACTCGGTGGTTTTTGGTGACGCCGCGCGACTGCAGGCACTCATGGCCGCCGGTCTGCACCGCGCCAGCGCCGTGGTGGTCACCTACCTCGACACGGCCAGCGCGCTCAAGGTTTTGCGCCACACACACGAGCAGGCGGTCAATGTGCCGGTGGTGGTGCGCACGGTGGACGACACCGACCTGGAAAAACTGCGTGCGGCCGGCGCCACCGAAGTCGTGCCCGAGGCCATCGAGGCCAGCCTCATGCTGGCCAGCCATGCGCTGGCTCTGGTGGGCGTGCCGATGCGGCGCGTGATCCGGGTGGTGCAAGACCAGCGCGATGCACGCTACAACCTGCTGCGTGGCTACTTCCACGGCGCCGACGACAGCGGCGCCGACGAAATCGACCACGAGCGCCTGAACACGGTGACACTGCCGGCGGCCGGGCGCAACGTGGGCAAGACACTGGAAAGCCTGGCGCTGCACGCGGTGGGTGTGCGGGTGGTCAGCTTGCGCCACGCCAGCGGCATGCCCGCGGCGCTGAACGAAAACACCGTGCTGCAGGGGGGCGACACGCTGGTGATCAGCGGCAAGGCCCCGGCGCTTGCGCTGGCCGAAGACAAGCTTTTGTCGGGCTGAATCCGGCCAACACGGCCTTGGGCAAATCCCCGAATGGCGAGTGGATATTCAGAGTCTTGGGTATGAGTTGTGACCGGACGGTATGTATGCTCACGGTTTTTCAACCCCACCCGGAGACTTTTCCATGATGGATCGCCGTTTGTTCCTGGGCGCAGGCGTGGCAGGCGCGTCAGCGTTGACCTTCTCGTCCGTGTTCTCGCAGAACACCCCCAACTTCGGCGCACCGGTTCTGCCGGAGCCCGGGTTTCGCAAGATGAAACTGGGAGCGATGGAGGTCATCGCCATCAACGACGGAGCGCTGCGCCGCCCTCTGGGCGAAGAGTTCGTGCGCAACGCGCCGCTGGAGCAGGTCAAGGCCATGCTCGCCTCGCAGAGCCTGCCGACCGACTACGTGGACATCCCTTTCACGCCCTACTTGATCGTCAGCGGCAACACCAAGTTCCTGATCGACACCGGCTTTGCCGACAACGGCCCACCCACCACCGGCCGCCTGGCGGCCAACATGGCAGCAGCGGGTTACAAGCCGGAAGACATCGACCACGTCATCCTGAGCCACTTCCACGGCGACCACATCAACGGTCTGCTCAAGAAAGACGGTTCGCTGGTGTTCCCCAAGGCAAAGGTGCAC
>JANPKR010000359.1:0-2287 GCA_031426175.1 Hydrogenophaga sp.
ACGCGTAAAACGGCGTTTGCCCCACACGCTCGGCCAGTTGCGTCAGCGGCACACCGCCCCAGCACAGCTCACCCCGGATCGTCTCGTTCTCGCTCATGTCTTGCCTTGTTCGTTGTCGCGTTGCCAGTCGGCCTTCCAGCGTGGCCGGTCCAGCTTGCCGTTCGGGTTGCGCGGCAGGGGTTCGGTGGACCAGTGCACGGCCACCGGCACCATGTAGCCCGGCAGCATGGCGCGGCAGTGCGCCAGCACAGCCTCGGTATTGGCCACGTCTGCAGCCACCGCCGCCACGTGGATCACCTGCCCGAGCGTCTCGTGCACCACACCGACCGCCAGCACCTCACGCACCAGCCCACTCGCGTACACCGCCTCTTCCACCTCGGTCGGGCTCACCCGGTAGCCCGAGGTCTTGATCATCTCGTCGCGACGGCCAACGAAGTACAAAAACCCTTCGGTGTCGCGCCGCACCGTGTCGCCCGAGTACACCGCCAGCTCGGCGGCCGCAACACCCTGGCGCCCAGCCACCAGCGCCCCCGGCAAGGCGCGAAACCGCAGCGCGGTTTCTTCCGGACGGTTCCAGTACCCCAGGGCCACAAGCGGCCCGCGGTGCACCAATTCACCCGGCTCGTCGGTACCGCACGCGGTGCCGTCTTCTCGCAGCACCAGAATCTCCACGTTCGGGATCGCGCGGCCGATCGAGTCGGGCCGCGCGTCCACCTGCGAGGGTGGCAGAAAGGTGGAGCGGAATGCTTCGGTGAGTCCGTACATCAAACAAGGCGCTGCCTGCGGTGCCCGCTCGCGCAAACGCTCCAGCGTGGCACGCGGCATGCGCCCGCCGGTGTTGGCCCAGTAGCGCAAGGACCGCGTGGCCTCGGCCGGCCAGTCCAGCGCGGCCAACTGCATGTAGAGCGGCGGCACTGCGGTGAGGCCCGTCACTTGCTCCCGGGCCATGGCCTGCAACACGTCGCGCGGCAGCAGGTAGTTCAGCAAGACCACGCGTGCGCCCACCAGAAACGCCGTGGTCAGCTGGCTGAAGCCCGCGTCGAACGACAGCGGCAACGCCGCGAGCAAGGTGTCTGCCGTCGTGTTCTCCAGATAACCCGCCACACTGCCGGCACCGGCCACCAGGTTGCGGTGCGACAGCACCACGCCCTTGGGGCGGCCGGTGCTGCCCGAGGTGTAGAAAATGGCGGCCACGTCGGTTTCCAGCGCTGCCGGCAAGCCGGTGGCAGGCACCTGCAGCACATCGGCCCAGGCGTGCGGCTGCACAGCCCCGAAGCCTGCTGATGCCACGCCATCGCACACCACCACATGGCGCAACGCATGGCACTCGGCCAGCACCGCAGCCAGTTGCGCCACTCGCGAGGCCGACGTCACCAGCACCTGCGCACCCGAGTCCTGAAGAATGTGAGCGACCTGCGCCGGCTTGAGCAAGGGATTCACCGGCACCAGCACACCACCGGCCGCAGGCACGCCAAAGCTGGCCACCACCGCTTCCACGCGTTTTTCCAGAAACACCGCCACCCGCGCGCCACGGTCCAGTGCAAGGCCGAGCAAACCGGCGGCCAGCGCACTCACCTGGGCCTGCAGTTCGGCGTAAGTAGTGTGTTGGTCGCCCGCCGTCAGGGCGTGCTGCGCCGGCCACAAAACCGCTGCCCGGGCAGTCAGGTGGTGCAGCAAAACAGGAGGCAAAACAAGGGCCAGACTGGGGCTGACAGGCGGCGCGTGGGGCATGCGGCGGATGTTAAGCCATGGTGGTGCGCGCGCCTGGTCGCTCTCACCCTGCATTCTCTAGAATCCGTGGCAGCCTTGCCCCCGCCGACAGCCCACCAGGTGCCGCCCCATGAACGTCTCCGAACAAGTCCTGCGCGTGCTCGACGAAGCCCTCAGCCTGCAAGGCCGCGCACTCGCCTTCGACCCCACCACACCGCTGCTCGGCGCCCTGCCCGAGCTCGACTCCATGGCCGTGCTCGCGCTCATTACCGGCCTGGAAAACCACTTCGGCATCGCGTTTCAAGACGACGAGCTCAACGGCGCGGTGTTCGCCACCGTCGGCAGCCTCACCGAGCTGGTCGAACAAACCCTGGCCGGCACCGGCGCATGAGCGAGGCCGGGCGCGCCGGCCTGCCCCAGGCGTTTTTCTTGCCCACGCCCGCCGGCAAACGGTTCTGCCTGTTTCACCCGGCGCAGGGGCTCCGCCCCCAAGGCAGCGTGCTCTACCTGCACCCGTTCGCCGAAGAGCTCAACACCACCCGGCGCTTGGTGGCCCAGCAGGCCCGCGCCCTGGCGC
>JANPKR010000360.1:0-3201 GCA_031426175.1 Hydrogenophaga sp.
GCGTTGATCGGTCAGTTTTTCGCAAAATAGTGCTCATGCATTATTGGGGGTGGGGGTATCCGGGCGAGATACTTCATCCCATGGTGAACGCATCTTCGGTCACCAAGCCAACCCCAGAGAAGCGAGGCAGATCATGGACATGACCGCATTCACGTTCGGTGTCATCAAACACTTGGGTCGCAAGAACGAGGTGAGGGCACAGAACAACGAAGACGTCGATTCCGAGATCATGCCCTCCTCGATTTCAGACGACTACCAACAACTGATTCAGGACTGCTTCCGGGCCTTGGGCCTGGACGGTGGACAAATCCGGGTCATGGTCCGCTCGGTCGGACTGAACCCCAGCGGCCTGGAGATCTACGCAGCCTTCATCAAGGTTGTTCACTGGGACAACCGCGTCGTCGACATGCTCGGCAAGATGCCGGTCATCGAGAAAAAAATCGATCGCCGTGTGCGCCAGAGTTCGATGCTGCGCTACAGCGCCTTCGCCGGTCTGTGGTTTCGTTCACCAGCCAACGCAACGGGTGCAATTGCCACGATGCATTGAGGCACACCCAACCGATGGCTGACACAACAAGGGCCTTGCCGCGATTCGGCAAGGCCCTTGTTGATTGAATCGGCGAAGTTCAATGCCAGGTCAAAGGTCCCACAAGGCCGAATTGTTTGGGCAACAAGCCTGCCAACGCAAACAACTGATGCTTGGCGGCCAACCTGCGCGCCTGCAGTGCCAGCACGGCGTGCATCCGCCGACTCTCTTCGACGATGGCGTCGGTGAAGTGAAGCGCACTGCCCGAACCGTAACGAAACCCGGTCTCGGCGGTACGACGCAAGGAACGCGCCCTCACAAAACAGGCGTGCTCGCGATCCAGGTTCAGCATGGCGTCCAGGTAGGCCTCGCGGGCAGACGAGAAGTCTGCAGCCGCCTGTGCCCTGACTTCTTCCATGCGCGCAATCCAGGCATGGAAGTCCTCCGGGGCGCGTCCTGACTCCAAAGGGATTTCAGTGCGCCGATCGGCTCGGGAGTGGGCTCTCTGCCGAAGGCTGAAATGCAGGTCCGCATGAGTCCACAAACAAGCTTCAGCCAGACGGTCCATCTCGTCGGCTGGCAGTGGGCCTACGGTATCGACCACGGACTCCATTTGCGCCGGCAGGAGGCGGGTGTGCTGAGTGAAGCGCCGGCCGGTCCGGTTCCATTCACGCACCGCTTCAGACACCTTGTCACGCTCAGCCATCAGCAGTGTCGTGATGCGTCGATGGTCGGTCTGGTGCGCCTGTCCAGCTTCCACGCGGGCGGCCACCATCTCCAACACCGTCTCCATCTCTCGTTGGGTGGAGATCGCGTTCTGCAGCTGGAGGCGCGCGGTGTCAAGGTGCAGGCAAACGTCCAGTGTGGTGTTGATCAGGTCGTTCAACCGACGCAGGGCTGGCTCATCGGCCACCACGAGCGACGCATCGGGTGAACCCGCATCCGACGGATCGGATATGCCGGGTGTTGCCTGCGGCATCGGCAGACCCGCTCTTGCGCGCATGTCGTGGCCATTGTGCCGATCAAGCGCCAGCACATGGCGCAGGACCGACGCAAGTGTCATGGGTTGGTGGGTTTGACCGGCTGGGCGCTGAGCGACTGACTCACCCAAACGAACGGGCTCGAGAACGGTGGGCGTCTCGGCGTGGGCTGTCGGGCCCGAAGGTCCGTGTTGCAGGGTCGGTGCGGAACGCTCTGTCATGCTCAGCTCTTCCAAGATGGACTGGGGTGACTGCAGTCTCTGGGCTGGCGCGTGACGTCTCAATAACGCCAGCGCAGTATTTTCCAGATGAGCTGTTGCCGACTTCACAGGACCGCCATGGATTTTTTCGAATGTCGCGACTACGATGGCCTGTCTCGGCCACGCCATCGAATGACACGCCCGAATCCCATGCGAAACCCTGAATCGATTCCTTGGGATCACGTCCCTGGCCTGTCGGCCGAGCTGGGACACAGTGCTGAGCTGCTGAACGCCTCGCCCGCCTTTATGGAAATGCATCGCGCGCAGGGCGCTCCTGCCGACTGGACGGCGTGCCTGACAACGGATTCGCGCAAACAGCTTGTGGCAAGCCTGCGAAGCAAGGCCGACTTCCATCTGCTGCTGGAGCTGTTCACGTCCGAACCTTCTGCTGCAAATCAATCACAACGATGGTTGACTTGCGATGCACACTGGATGCCGGCGTCCGCACACCACGTGTGCCACTGGGCAGACATCACGGGCATTGAAGCGGCTCGACTGCAAGCGAAAGCGCTCGTTGAACGCGTGCGTTTGATATTCAAGAAGCTGCCAGTGATGGTGGCCCATTTCGGCCCGCGTCCGAACAACCGCTGCGAGTTTGCCAACCATCAATTCGCCGCACTGTTCGGGCTCGACGAACAGTCGATCGTTGGCGTCCCGGCGCTGGATCTCATCGGCAAGAACCTGCGGGAAACGGTGGTTCCCTACCTGCGCCGTACGCTCAAGGAGCGTGTGCCCGTGACATTCCCCTTTGAGTTCATCACCGCCAACGGCATCTCGTTGTGGCTTGAAGTGACGGTGACCTTTGCCGGCGATGCGCACGACACCGGCGCCGACAAAGGGTTTTTTTACCTGATCACCGACATCACCGAGCGACACAAAACGGAGTTCGCCCTGCGCGAATCAGAGGACCGGTTGTCGCGCTTCATGAATGCGAGCGAAGAGGGCGTGGTGTTCCACCGCGACGGTCTGATCACCGATGCGAACCCGGCCGCCAGCCGCCTGCTGGAAACGCCCTTGCACGGCTTGCTCGGTCGGTCGGTCACAGATCTGGTACCCCCCGAGTACCGAGCGCGAGCCATCAACGTGATCGCCTCGGGCGCGGACGTGGCCTACGAGAGCGAGATCTTCAACGCCCGCGGCGAGCGCATCCCGGTGGAGATCATCGGACGCTCCATGATGCGCAACGGCGAGCGCCTGCGCATGGCCGTCGTGCGCGACATCCGCGACCGCCGCGAGGCCCAGGCCCGCATCCACGAACTCATCGAAGGCCTGCGCGCCGAGAAAGACAAGGCCGAGACCGCCGACCGCGCCAAGTCGGTCTTCCTGGCCGCCGCCAGCCACGACCTGCGCCAGCCCATCCACGCCCTGTGCCTCTTCCTCACCGCCCTGCGCTCCATGTCCCTGTCCGCCAGCGTGCGCACCAACGTTCTGGCCG
>JANPKR010000361.1:0-13987 GCA_031426175.1 Hydrogenophaga sp.
GCGTGCATGACTACATCCGTTACTACAACCACGAGCGCATCAAGCTCGGATTGCAAGGACTCAGCCCGGTGGAATACCGGCTGAGAAACACCGCCTGATTGGTGGGATCGCAACCGTCCAACTTCTGGGGGTCAGTTCAAAGCCGGGGCGGTTCACATTGCTCAACGAGCCGTGCGTGGGACAGTGAGCGCTGCAATAGCACTGGATCCACGCATCTGGCTGATCAGCCGCGGTGAGTGGGGCATTCGAATGACCCTGTTCGCCGGAATCGTCCTTTCCCTGCTCGGAGTGATCGTGTCCATAGTGCTTGAAAACACAGCTTGGAATGTGCGCAACAACTACGTCTTGTGGACTTGGGTGTCGATCGCCGTCGCCACATGGGCCATCGTCTGGAATGGAGCATGGATGGCTGGAGCCATCCGCAGCGCCATCCGCCGGATCCAGGAGGGGCTCAATCCATGGCTGGCCTCGAGTGCCATGGTGGGTAGTCTTTTCTGCGCGATCTGGATGGCCTTCATCACCCTGCAAAACAGCGGTTTGCTGCTTGACACCTGGTGGGCGATTTATGGAAAGCGAGACCAACCGATGACTGTGCTCCTCACCCGCTCGAATGCTGCCGGTGAGCCCTCCCGCCTTCTGGTGAAAGGGCCTGTTGGCATTGGGAGTTTCAAGGCGTTGCAGTCCGCAATGACCCGTTACTCGGGCATCCAGGAGGTCGAACTAGACAGCCCGGGTGGTCTGGTCCTCGAGGGATTCGCGATGACTGATCTGCTTGCGGCCTCAGGCGTTCGCACCATCGTCCTTGCTCGCTGCCACAGCGCGTGTTCCTACATGTTCCTGGCTGGCAAAGAGCGCCTGGTGGGGCCTGCGGCGGAGGTTGGTTTTCATCGGTCATCCAGCATCCTGGGTGAGACGCGTGATGGGTTGAGTGCTGCAGATCTGCGCCTGGCTGAGTGGATGCAGGAAAAGGGTGTTCGTCCCGAGTTCATCAAGCAGGCTCTGGCCACTCCCGGGAGCGACATATTCATCGAGTCACCTGAAGATTTGGTACGTGCCGGTGTCGCCACAGCCGTGGTTGAAAACCTATGAGGAAAGTGTCGCGGATACGTCAATGCTGAAAAATGTCAGGTCATTTGATGTGTCCAGGAAACTGGGGGAAGCCCATCCAGAGGTGAATCGAAATAGCAAAGCCATTCGGGCAGTCCACGATGTTGACGCCGCACTACTGTACAAAACGCCGAAAGTGCTCCGGTACGTGGCCATAGCAGACCAAGTGCACTTCTAGAGCGGTACCCTTCACGCAGTCCAGCGCATGGTCCAAGGCGTCAAATATCCAGTCTGAAGGGTTGCCAAAGGCGCCGCCACCCAGACCGGTGAGCAGCACCCGATTTGAGCCACCAGCGCTGGCAGTTATCCAGGCGCAGCGCAATGTCGCTTCATAGGCTGCTTCCAAAACAAGTCGAGCAAAAGGCTCCCACAGAGCAGCCGGGTGGAGGCCGTACGCCACGGGTAGAGCCGAGCAGAAAACTTGATTGACTTGGTGGCGTGAGCCTATTTCCATGTCCGTCACATCTACGTCCTGGTGCCACGCCCACTCCAGAAAGGCCCGAACGTGGGGCTTCACCTTGATAGGGGTGCCCAACTGAGAGCTAGGGTCACCCCTCACGCGACCCCCCCGAACGAAATTTGCGTTGTAATAGATGGCACCAGAAGAGTGCATTCTGAGGTTACGGCCATAGGTTACATGGCCGCGTTTTTGCATATTAGCCTTACTTGCCACTAAAACATCTATCAAAGATGCCTGCGTTGATGCCAACCCTCCGAAGCATCCCCGCCAGCCGCACCAAGCCTTGCATACCGAGCAAGTGCCTGCACACATCTTGCGAAACACTTCATCCTTTGCTGCAACTGACTCCCACGAATTGGGGCACACCTCCCTGTTGGACCAAGAGTCGGACTCGTCTACTGGAAAAAGCTTGTGCCTGATGTGTGCCTTGCTTGTGCCGCGCTCACCCCCTCAGTTCAACGCAGGTCGTTGAAAGCGACCCTTGCGCTCGTGCCGTTCCATGGTCGAGTGAGGAACTCGTACCCTCGGCATCATTGACTTGATAAGCCTGTGCGGCTGATTTGCAGCTGAAGCGACAGATCGAGCAGTGACGTGAAGTACGCCGAAAGGGCTGGAGCCACT
This sequence comes from Hydrogenophaga sp., assembly GCA_031426175.1. Classification (GTDB taxonomy): domain Bacteria; phylum Pseudomonadota; class Gammaproteobacteria; order Burkholderiales; family Burkholderiaceae_C; genus Hydrogenophaga. The sequence goes on from JANPKR010000361.1 coordinate 2,189, forward strand.
TGATGATCGGCGTATAGGCGAAACCCGCTGATCGGCGTATGGAGCCATGAACCGCGACATTGGCGACATCATCGGCACCAGTCCCGCCACGGTGAAAAAACACCTGGAGCGCATCTACGCCAAGCTCGGTGTGGAGACCCGCACGGCCGCGGCCGCCATGGCCATCAACCGCGTGCCACTGCTGCAGCCGCAGCACGGGGGCTGAGCGGGGCTGTCTCGCGCAACGGGACCTTCGCCGCGCTCATTGAGCCGCCCAAGCGTTTGGGATGTGGATCAGATTGCCACCAGCGCTGAAACGCCCAGCGCACAGCCCACAACCGCAAGTGCTCCCACGTCCCGTGCTTCGTTTCGGTCGCGCCAGGAACCCCAGGCACCCCAAAGGCATCCTGCGGCGATGGTGGCCAGTACAGCAGCGATCATGCGAGCCTCGCTTTCCGGGACTCGATCGCCGCTCGCGGCTGCGGATCCCTTGGCGGCAGGCCCACCGCATGGGTTGCGGCTTTCCACGCGCGCTCGGTCGCTCGCCGTACCAGCGCGCCCAACTTGCGTTGGCGTTCGTTGATCACGGTCACCTCGCCATTGGGCAGGTGAATTTCCACGGTGCACTCCCTGGTGGTCGAGCCGTTGCGCGTTGCGTCGCCCACCCGCACGACCACGCGTGAAATGAGGTGGGTCATGCGCGAAAACGCCGCTTTCAGGCGCAATGCCAGCTCGCGACTTCTGGCTCGCGTCATGCCCGTGCTGGAGGGTCGGATTTCGATGTGCATCTGGATCTCCTGGGTGGGGTCGGCGGATGCCGTGCTTGTGTCCCGAAGACACTTTAGGGCGTTGACGATTCGAGATAAATTCGCTTTTGGCCATTCATTCATCGAATAAACCGCGTTGTCGCCATGAACTACAAGCACCTCCATTACTTCTGGACCGTCCTTCGCACGGGCAGCATCGCGCGTGCCAGTGCCGAGCTGCACCTGACACCGCAGACGCTCAGCGGGCAGATCAAGCTGCTGGAAGACCGGATCGGAAAACCTTTGCTGCGCCGGGCTGGACGAGGCGTTGAACCCACCGACACTGGCAGGATGGTGCAAAGATTCGCCGACGAGATTTTCACGTTGGGTTCGGCCCTCGCCGATGCTTTGAGAACCGACCAGCCGGCAGACGCCCACGGCAGTTTGCGCGTCGGCATCGTGGACTCCGTGCACAAGTCCATCGCTTGCCATGTGCTGGAGCCTGCGTTGACGCAACCCGTGGGGCGGCTGGTGTGCCACGAGGGCAAGCTAACCGCGTTGCTGGCCGAACTCGCGGTGCACCGGCTCGATCTCGTGATCTCGGATGTGCCCATGCCGCAAGGCCTGAGCGTCAAGGCCTACACCCATCTGCTGGGATCGACAGATGTGAGCTTCTTTGCGGCGCCTGCCTTGCTGAGCCGCGAAGGGCTCACTGTGCGCAAGGCCCGCGCCCGTTTCCCGCAGTGCCTCGAAGCCTTGCCCTTTCTGATGCCTTGCGAGGGAACCGCCCTGCGCCCGCGACTGGACGCGTGGTTCAGAAACACCCGCCTGGGGCCGCGCGTGGTGGCCGAGTTCGACGACGGTGCCCTGACCAAGGCCTTCGGGCGGCAAGGCTGTGGCGTCTTCGCCGGACCCACCGTGCTGGCAAAGGAGATTGAAGCCCAATACCAGGTGGCTGCTCTGGGAACGGCGACGAACCTCGTGGAAGAGTTCTACGCCATCTCGATCGAACGCCGCATCTCCAACCCAGCGGTGGCCACCATCACGGCAGCAGCACGAAGGGACCTGTTTCGCAACGATTGACCGCGCGCTGCACTGCAACCAGCGCAACGCCATCGATCTGAACATTGATGCGCGCCCATTGAAGCGGGGTCCCGACTGCCCGACACTGTGTCGCGTGATGGCCGCATCAGGCCTGCAACCCCACCCCCACATGCCTCTGACCGAATCCGAACTTCAATCGCTGCGCGAGCGTTTCAGCGGCGGCGCCACCGAGACCCACGATCTCCGGTTCAAGCGCGTCACCGACATCATCTTCACCGAGGGCGGCACACGCGTGGCTCCGTATGCGGGCGTGCCCACGCTGCTGGGCGCGCCGCACCACCCGGTGGACGCCACCCAGCCCGATTTCGGCGACCTGCAGGTCGCACTCATGGGCTCGCCGATGGACCTCGGGGTGAGCAACCGACCGGGTGCCCGCTTCGGCCCCCGCGCCTTGCGCACCATCGAGCGCATCGGCCCCTACAACCACGTGCTCGACTGCGTGCCGGTGAAGGAACTGCGTGTTGGCGACGTGGGCGATGTGCCGTTTCGCAGCCGCTTCTCATTACCCATGTGCATGGAAGACATCGAGCGCTGGTACCACAAGGTGATGGACGCGGGCGTGGTGCCGCTCACCGTGGGCGGTGACCATTCGTGCACGTATCCGATCCTGAAGGCCGTGGGCAGAAGCGGCCCGGTGGGCATGGTGCACATCGACGCCCATTGCGACACCGGTGGCGAGTTCGACCAGAGCAAGTTCCACCACGGCGGTCCCTTCCGCCATGCCGTGCTCGACGGGGTGCTCGATCCCAGGCGCACGATCCAGATCGGCATCCGCGGGTCGGCCGAGTACCTGTGGGAATTCTCCAAAGCCTCGGGCATGACGGTGATCCACGCCGAGGACATCGACCGGCTTGGCATGCCGGAGATCGTGCGCATGGCGCGCGAGGTGGTGGGCGATGGCCCCACCTACCTGTCGTTCGACGTGGACGGCCTGGACCCGGCGTTTGCGCCCGGCACCGGCACGCCCGAGATCGGTGGCCTGACCACCCGTGAGGCTCTGGAGTTGCTGCACGGCCTGAAGGGCCTGAACTTCGTGGGCGGTGACGTGATGGAAGTGGCGCCGCAGTACGACCCCAGCACCAACTCGGCCCAGGCGGGCGCGCAGATGCTGTTCGAGATCCTGAGCCTGCTGGTCTTCAGCCCGCGGCTGCAGGGTGGCTCTTCACAAAGTCGCCGATCAACGCCTTGAAACGATCGCGCCCGAAGCTGCCGAAATGCCCGCCGTGCACCACGGTCACGGGCAGTGCGGCGAGTCGCTGCATGGTCTCGAGGTACACCGGCAAATCGGAGTGGTAAGCGTCGTCCACCAACGGACCGTCGTATACCGCGTCGCCTGAGAGCAGCACCCCGGTTTTTGCTTCCCACAGCGCGATGCTGCCGGGCGAGTGGCCCGGCACATGCAGCACCTCGAACACCCGGTCGCCCAGGTCGATCACGTCGCCGTGTTCCACCAGCTGCGTGGCGGGCGAAGGCAACACCTGGTAGTTCGCCTGCTCATAGCCACCCGGGGGCAGGGCGGTGAACATGTCGACGATGGCAAACCGGTCGGCCAGATTCCAGTCGCCACGCGGCTCGGCCAGGATGTGCGCCTCGGCTGGGTGGCAGGCCCGGTGGGCGAATTCGTGGTGGTTGCCTACGTGGTCAAAGTGCGCGTGGCTGGCCACAGCAAGCACCTCGCGTTCGCGCAGCCACGGCACCTGCCCCACCAGGCTCACCACGCCCATGCCCGAATCGACCAGCAGGTCGCGGTCGCGCCCGCGCACATGCCAGATGTTGCAGCGGTAGAAGGGGTCGATGTGGTGCTCGTCGATGTGCGTGATGCCGTGGTCCTGCGTTCTCACGCGGTACCAGTCCTCTGCGCGGCACTGCGGGCACTCGTGCACACCGGCTTTGGTGGGTGTGTTCATGTTCAATCCTCCAGGGGCACAATGCCGTGCGGCCGCACGGACACCATGGTTTCATCGCCGGGCGCTGGCGGCTGCCCACCGGGCAGGGCACGCGGGTCGGTCTTGGCCAGCAGCCGCTCGCCGCTGGCGCGGTGCAGCAGGTTCACCCGCACGAAGCTGCCCTGGTAGACCGTGTCCACGACCCCGCACACGCCCAGGGCGCGATCATCACTCGCGGCCCCGCCCAGCACCAGCGCCTCAGGCCGCAGCGCCACCGATGCCACCGTTTCTCCCACGAACGAGCCCGGTACCACCGAACTCTCACCCAGAAAACGTGCGGCGAAACGCGTGCGCGGTCGTTCGTACACACGCTGCGGCGGCCCCATGTCTTCAATGCGCCCGTTGTTCATGATGAGCACCAGATCGGCGATGGCCATGGCCTCTTCCTGGTCGTGCGTCACGTGCACGAAGGTGCGGCCCTGGGCGCGCTGAATACGCCGCAGCTCCTCCTGCATCTGACGGCGCAGGCTCAGGTCCAGGGCGCCCAGCGGTTCGTCGAGCAGCAGCACGGCGGGTTCGATCACGAGTGCGCGTGCCAGGGCAATGCGCTGGCGTTGCCCGCCAGAAGCTGCGCCGATGGGGCGGTTCTCGAACCCGCCCAGACCCACGAGCTGCAGCGAATCAGCGACCTGCCGGTCCATGTGTGCACGCGGCACACCTCGCACCGACAGGCCGAAACCCACGTTGTCACCAATGCTCAGGTGCGGAAACAGCGCGTAGTCCTGGAACACGGTGGCGGTGGGCCGGCGCGCAGGAGGCAGGCGGGTGATGTCGCTGCCGCCCAGCAGCACACGCCCACTGCTGGGCGGAGTGAACCCACCCAGGATGGACAGCAGCGTGGTCTTGCCCGAGCCGGACGGCCCGAGCAGCACCACGTAAGAGCCGGCGGGCCCAGCCAAAGACACCGAGGCCAGCGCGACCGACGCATCAAAGCGCTTGCCCACGTTTTCAATCAACAGGTCGGTGGCTTGCGTCATGGTCGGGTGCCGGTTCGGGCGCGTTGTTTCAGCATCCATTCGAACAGCAGGGCGGCCAGCAGAGACAGCACAAACACCAGCGTGCCCGCCGCGTTCGTCTGCGGGTTCAGGCCTGTGCGCAGCAGGCTCAGGATCACCACCGGCAGCGTCGGGTCGAAGGCGCTCAGCAAAAAGGCGACGATGAATTCGTCCCACGAAAACGTGACGCACAGCAGAAAGGCCGCCAAGATCACCGGGCGCAACAGCGGCACCGTGACGCGCCAGAACACCTGCGACTCGGTGGCTCCCAGGTCGCGCGCGGCCATCTCCAGGCGGGCCTGCTGCGCGTCGAACTGGCCGTACACCACGGCAAAGGCCAGCGGCATGTTGAGCACCACATGGCCGATGCCCACCGCCCACAGCGACTTGTCCACGCCCGCCACGGAAAACGCCACCAGCAGGCCCACACCGATCACCAGGTAGGAGACGGCCAGCGGCATCAGCATGAGCGCCTCCAGCCAGCGCCGTCCCGGCACCGGGTGGCGCGCCATGCCCCAGGCGGCCAGCGTTGCGAGCAGGGTCGACAGCGCCGACGAACCCACCGCCACCAGCAGCGAATGCCAGCCCGCGCCGGTGAGTTTGTCGCTGGCGAGCACGCGCTGGTACCACTGCAGCGAAGGCCCTTCAAACGGTGGTACCGGCACCATGCCGGCGTGAAACGAAAACAGCACCAGCACGGCCACCGGCAGGTAGATGAAGATGAACAGCGGTGCCATGACCAGCGCCGCCAGCCAGGGCTTGCGCGGCATCATTTGCGCGCTCCGGTGAGCCAGCGCGCGAGCAACACATAGGCCAGCGTCACGCACAGCATCATGACCACCGACAGCGCGGCGGCCATCGGAATGTCGCCGCGCCGCGTGATCTGCAGCAGGATGAGCTGGGGCAGCAACAGTTCGTTGCTGCCACCCAGAATCTGCGGCGTGACGAAGTCGCCGATGGTGACCACGAAGGTGAGGAACGCACCCGAGGCGATGCCCGGTGCAGCCAGCGGGAGCGTGATGCGGCTGAAGGCTTGCCAGCGCGAGGCGCCCAGGTCGGCTGCGGCCATGAGCAGGCGCGGGTCTTGCTGCGAAAGGCTGCTGTAGATGGTGAGGGTGCACAGCATCACGAAGAAGTGCACAAAGCCTGCCACCGTGGTGCCCCGGCTGAAGGCCAGCTCCAGCGGCTCGGCGGCCAGGCCCAGCGCCATCACCGTGCGGTTGACCACACCATCGGGCGAGAGCACCAGCAGCCAGGCGTAGGAGCGCACCACGTAGGACGTCCAGAACGGCAGCACCGCCAGCATGAGCCACAGGCGCTGGCGCTCGGGCCGCACCTGCGTGGCGATCACCCAGGCCAGCGGAAACGCCAGCAGCACAGACAGCGCGGTGACGATGAGTGTGACTTCGATCGAATAACCCAGCGCGCTGGTGAAAGTGGCGTCCGTGAAGAAGCGGCGGTAGTTGTCCAGGCTGGCCACGCCCTCGACCGGGCCACCGCCGGTGAAGAAACTCCACACCAGCATGGTGCCGAAGGGCAGCACGAAAAACACCACGCACCACAGCAGGGCGGGGGCGGCCAGCAGCAGGCCGCGCGCAGCGCTGCGCCGTGCCGCTGCGCCTTCGCCTGCCGAGGCCGCCGCTGCGGCAGCCGTGCTCACTTCTTCTGCACGACCGACAGCCACATGTCCTGCATGGCCTTGTCGAGTGCGTCGCTGGGCGACGGATAGGGGTGCGACTTGGCGATGAAGCCGGTCTGCTCGTCCCAGCGCAGGGTCTTCTTCTGCGCAGCGGACAGCGTGGCCTTGCTGTTGGCCGGCATGCCCCAGTAGCACGACGAGGTGGCCAGAGCGGCCTGGCCTTCGGGCGAGAGCACGTATTGCACGAACTGCGTGGCGGCGGCCTTTTTCTTCGAATCGGCCATCACGCCGATGGCCTGTTGCCAGCGGATGCCGCCCACGTCGGGCAGCACCCAGTCGAGGTTGGGCTTCTCGGCCATCAGGCCGGCCACGGTGTACTCGCCACCGCCCACCAGCACGCCGATCTGCCCGGTGGCCAGCGCGGTCTGTGTGGTCACCACGTCGCCCACCATTTTCGAGTTGGCCCGCATGGCGACCAGCTTGTCCTTGATGGCGGGCAGGTCGCTTTCCTTCAGGTCCTGCGGCTTCTTGCCCAGGGCCACGGCCACCTGGCCAATGATGGGCAGGTAGTAGTCGTAGATACCGATCTTGCCCTTGGCGCCTGCGCCAAAGAGGTAGTTGATGTCTTTGGCTTGCGCAGCCGTGACCTTGGTCTTGTCGTAAGCAATGGCGTTGTAGCCGAACTTCTCGGGCACCGCGTACATCTTGCCGCCCACCGTGTGGTACTCGGGCAGGCGCACCGCGGCGGGAATGTCGTTCAGCGGAAATGCCTTGGGATCGAGTTCGGCCAGCAGCTTCTTCTCGACCACGCGGCGCACATCGGTGGAGTCGACCACGAACACGTCCCAGTCGCCGGGCTTGCCCTGCTCGATCAGCGAGAGCGCCGTGCCCGTGCCCTCGTAGTCCTTCACGTTGACCTTGATCTTGGTCTTGGCCGTGAAGCCTTTCAAAAAGGCCTCGTCGGTGTGGTCGCACCACACCAGCGCGTTGATGGTTTCCTGGGCCTGCGCGGGCAGCGCCATGAACGCGGCAGATACCGCCAGCAAAGCAGACGCCGTGCGGCTCAAGCGGCTGGGCACAGCAGAAGGGAGGGGGCGCTCTGGGGTCATGGAAATCTCCGGCAGTTGGGTGGAGGGAGGGGTGGCTCGCATCGTGGCGGGTGGGTTTGCATTGAAGGGCCGACATGTAGGTCAGCACAGAGAACTAGCAAGTCCCGAGCCAGTCTATGGGGTGTGTTACCGGCAGCGAATTCTGATATCTTGAAACGAGCATTGATCCAATGCAATGTATGAAACCTGCACATGCTCGGCAACCTCAACGACATCGACCTGCGCCTGATCCGCGTCTTTCTCGCCGTGGTGGACGCCGGTGGCCTCACACCGGCGCAGTCCACGCTCAACGTCGGCCAACCCACCATCAGCACCCAGCTCTCGGCGCTCGAGGTGCGGCTGGGTTATCGGCTTTGCGAACGTGGCCGGTCGGGCTTTCGGCTCACCGCCAAGGGGGAGCGATTCACCGAACTCTCGCGCAAGCTGCTCGGCGGTATCAACGATTTCACGGCCGCGGCGCGTCACATGGACCGCCAGCTGGTGGGCACCGTGCACATCGGCCTGATCGGGCACATGGCCATCAGCCAGAACGCGCGCATCAGCGACGCGATTGCGCGTTTTCGCCGGCGCAGCGAGTCGGTGCGGTTCACCATTTCCGTTCGCCCGCCCAACGAGCTTGAGGAGCGGCTGCTCGGCGGTGAACTGCAGCTGGCGTTTGGCTATTTCTGGCACCGTGTGCCGCAGCTGGACTACAAGCCCTTGTTTGTCGAGCGGCAGGTGGCCTGCTGCGGCCGTGGCCATGCGCTGCACGAGCGTGGGGGCGGCGTGTCGGTTGAGGAGGTGCTTGACGAGGAATGGGCCTGGCGCGGTTACCCGGTGCCCGAAGCGCAGGCCGCCATCACGCCCCGGCGCATCACGGCTGTGGCCGACAACATGGAGGCGGTGGCCATGTTGATCCTCTCGGGCAAGCACCTCGGCTTTCTGCCGGCGCACTTTGCCGCACCCTACGTGGAGCGCGGTCTGCTCACGGTGCTGAACCCGAAGGTCCTTTGTTACGACGCCACCTTCCATCTCGTGACGCGCTCGCGCCACCAGCAAAGCGACATTGTGGGCGCACTGCTCGAAGACGTGGAAAGCGCATACGCCGGCGCCGATCCGGCGGAACTCGTGGTCTAGCGGCCACACGGCATGGCGCCGGTGGCCGGACCCATCGCTCATTCGGTGATGTTGTTGGCCTTGATGAAGGCCGACCACGTGGTCATCTGCTTCTCGACAAAAGGCTTGAAGACCTCAGGGCCGCCACCCACCAGGTCGATGCCTTGGGCCTCGAGTTTTTTGGCTACGTCGGGGTTCTTCAGCGCAGCGGCCACCGCTGCGTGGATGCGGCTGGCGATGGCCGGCGGCAGCTTGGCCGGGCCGATCACGCCCCACCAGGCCGGTGCGTCAAAACCGGGAAAGCCGCTCTCGGCGATGGTGGGCACGTTGGGCATGTCCTTGGAACGTTTGCTCGTGCTCACCGCCAGCGGCGTCACGTTGCCCGAGTCGGCGTGTGGCTTGATCAGGAACAGCGAACCCACCGCCAGTGGCACGTGGCCAGCGATCGCGTCGTTCATCAGCGGACCGCCGCCCTTGTAAGGCACATGGGTCCAGTCGAAACCCGCGTTTTTGGCCATCTGCGCAACCGCCAGGTGACCCAGGCTGCCGGTGCCGATGGTGCCGTAGCTGTTGGGCTTTTTGGCCTTCGCCTCGCTCACCAGCTGCGCAAAGCTGGTGATGGGTGAGCCCTTGGTCGACGCCAGCACCATGGGCGCAGTGCCGATCAGGGTGATGTGCTCGAGGTCCTTCAGGGTGTCGAATGCCATGCTCGGCTTGAGCGCCGGGTTCACCGCGTGGGTGTCGAACACGACGCCGATCGTGTAGCCATCGGGCGCAGCCTTGGCCACGGCGGCGGTGCCGATCACACCCGACGCACCACCGATGTTCTCGACGATCACCGACTGGTTGAGCTGCACACGCAGCGCCTCGGCCAGGATGCGCGAGACCTGATCGACCGAGCCACCCGGAGGGAACACCGCGATCACGCGCAACGGTTTGGCTGCGGGCCATTCCTGCGCCCAAGCCACCGAGGCCGAGGTCGCCATCACCGAGGACACCAGGGCGCCCACCACCAGTTTTTTCAACATGCTTGTCTCCGTCGGGTTGTTGTGCGCCCGATGGTAAGCATGCACACGCGGATGACGAGAGATGGCTAACCCTAGGGGTTCAGGGCTGCACGATCAGAGTGGCCCGCAGCTCGCGGATGCGTTGGTCGATGTAATAGCCGCCGTACTCGGTGTAGCGCAGAAACGGCAAGCCGCAGGATTTGCAGGCCCACACCTCGCAGCGGTTGTAAGGGTGGTGGGCGAGCGATATCGGCGCGTCGGCCGACCACGCGTCCACCCCGGTGGGGCGGTGCTCGTCCAGCGTGGGTTCGTCGTCGCCCGGCAGCCAGAGCGCGCCCAGTGGCTGCAGCGCGGCGCCGTCTTGCGAGGCGGGGAACGACTCCCAGCCCGGGCTGGCGTAGGGCCTGCAGGATGGGCAGGGAGTGGGCGTGGCGTGTGCCTGAGCGATGGCGGTCACCACTGAGGGCGTGAGGCGTTCAAAGTCGGGAGGGGTGGGCATGCGCGGATGCTACTGGAGCCGCTTTTTCTGTTCGTTGGCGTACCATGCCGCCCATGACCACCTTTGCCGACTCCCTCAAAAAAGAGATCGCCCGCGTGGCGCGCAAGGAATTGCGCGACGAGATCGGTGCCTTGCGCAAGGTCTCCTTGCAACAGCGCTCCGACATCGCGGGCCTGAAGAAGCAGGTCAAGGCCCTGCAGACCCAGATCAACCAGCTGGGCAGGGCGCGCCACGAGCCGTTGCGCAGCGCACCACCGGCGGCCAGCGTCGCAGGCGCCGTGGTGCCTCGTGGCAAGCCCGGACGCAAAGTGGTGTTCACCGCGGAGCGCCTGAAAACCCAGCGCGCCCGTCTGGGCCTCACACAGGAACAGATGGCCAGGCTGCTGGGTGTGTCGTCGCTCTCGATCTGGAAGTGGGAATCGGGCGGCGCCGTGCCGCGCGCCTCCCGCGTACCCAGGATCCTGCAACTGCTGGCCCTGGGCAAGCGCGAAGCGCTGGCGCAGGTGGCGACCGAAGCAACATAAACACGCCTCGACGTTGTTGGCTGAACGCGCGGCGCTTGCCCCGCTCAGATCAGGATGTCGAACAGATTCGAGAACGTGTCTGTCCACGGCCGGAAGCCGGCTCGCGGCTGCAGCACCTGAGCGCCCTGAAGTGAAGGCGGCAGCGCGGATGCCTGCGCGGTGTTCACGAACACCACCCAGGTGGAGCGCCGGCAAAACGGATCGCCGTGGCCGCCTGGCAATTCGAGCAGCAGCGCCACCTTGCCCACGTGTTGCGCGGCCGAGGCCATGACCGGGCGCAAATCCAGGTAGGTGTTGGTGATGTGCACCGCCAGCAGGCCGTCGGGGCGCATGTGGCGCATGTAGGCGTCGAACGCTTCGAGCGTGAGCAGGTGGGTGGGGATGGAGTCGCCGGAGAACGCGTCCATGGCCAGCAGATCGAAGGCCTGCGGTGATTCGCGCTCCAGCATCAGGCGGCCGTCGCCCAGCACCGGCACGATGCTCGCCCTGCTGTCGCCCAGGTAAGTGAAGTGTTTGCGTGCCAGGTCGAGCACCTGGTCGTTGATCTCGTACATGCGCATTTCGTCGCCCGCGCGGCCGTACACCGCGAGCGTGCCAGCGCCCAGGCCCACCACGCCGAGTTTGCGCGGACTGTCGATGGGCAAGCTTTGGAGTGCGCGGCCGATGCCGGTGCGCCCGCAGTAATACGCGGTGGCGCGCTTGGGGTGGTTCAAGTACTGCTCGCCGTGGGTGATGCTGCCGTGCACCATGCTGCGCACGGGGCCCAGGCCGTCTTCGTCCACGCCTTCTTCAATGCGGGTCTGGCTGTAGAAGTTGCGCACCACCTCGGTGTAGCCCTTCACATAGTCGATGGAAATGCTGGACAGGCGTGCGCCGTAAAGCAGCAGTGCCAGCAGCAGGGCGCCTCGCAGCCAGCGGCCGCGCAGCTCGGGCCAGACCACCAGCACCACGAGCAGCGCACACAGAAACAGGCCCAGCGGCAGCTCGAAATAAGCGTTGAAGATCACCGGCGCCACCAGCCCCACGAACAGGCCGCCCAGCGCGCCGCCCACCGAGAGCATCAGATAGAACAGCGTGAGGTGGCGCACGGGCGGGCGCCGGCGCACCAGCTCGCCGTGGCAGACCATGCAGAACACGAACACCGACGCGCACAGCA
>JANPKR010000362.1:0-7276 GCA_031426175.1 Hydrogenophaga sp.
GGGCGAAGACGAACAGTTCATCGACGCCATCCGCCAGGTGCAAACCGGCCTGCAGGCGGCGGGCCTGCCGCCTCCGCTGGTGGTGTACGTGCCACGCAGCCCGCAGCGTTTTGATGCGGTGGTACAGATGTTCGAAGCGGCAGGCCTGCGCGTGGCGCGCCGCAGCCGCATGCTCGATGCCTCGCTGCAGCCCACCCCCGATGCACCCGACATGGCCGCGATCGACGTACTCATGGGCGACTCGCTGGGCGAGATGTATTTCTACCTCGCGCTCTCGCAGGTGGTGGTGGTCGGTGCGTCGTTTGTTCCGATGGGCGCGCACAACGTGATCGAACCGCTGGCGCTCAAAAAACCGGTGATGGTGGGTCACAGTATCTGGGGCATCGAGTACCCCGGAGTGGAGGCGCTGGCCGCGGGCGTGTTGCAGCAACACATGACGATTGCCAGCCTCTCGGTCGCGCTGGTGCAACTGCTCAGCTCACCAGCCGATTACGCGCGCGCCATCGAAGGCGCAGAAGCGTTCTACGCCGAACACGGCGGTGCCACCGCCAAACACATGGCCACGCTGGTGCCCTGGCTCGAAACGCGATGACACCCCCTCCCCCGCCACACACCCAGCCCTGGGCATTGCGTGCCTACGTGGTGCTGGCCAAGGTGCTCGCGCCGGTGTGGCGCAAGGGCTTGCAGCGGCGTCTGCTGCGTGGCAAAGAAACGCCGCGCAGCGTGCGGCAGAAGCTGGGTACCGAGTACGCCGACCGCCCCATCGGCACGTTGGTGTGGGGCCACGCGGTGGGCGTGGGCGAGTCCATGGCGCTCGCCGGGCTGTTCGCCCGGCTGGCCGAGCGGAGGCCCGACTGCAACTTCCTCATCACCACCACCGCGCGCACCTCGGGCGACGCACTGCGCCGCACCGGCCTGCCCGAGCGCTGTCAGCACCAGTTCGCGCCAGTCGATACGCCAGAGGCGGTCTCGCGTTTCCTTCACCATTGGCGGCCGTCGCTGGCGCTGTGGTGCGAGATGGACCTGTGGCCCGCGCTGATCGCCGAGACCGACGCGCGCGGGATCCCACGCGCTTTGGTCAACGCGCGGCTGTCGCCCGAGTCGCTCGCCAAGCGCCGCTGGGGCCGCTGGCTGTACCAGGCGCTGCTGCCCGGTTTTCGCGAACTGTTTGCGCAGAACGAAGCCACGGCCGACGCATTGGTGGTGCTGGGAGCACCGCGCGAACGCATCACCGTCAGCGGAACGATCAAGGCGCTGGTACCGCCGCTGGGCTGCGATGCGGACGAGCTGGACACGTGGCGGCAAGCCCTTGCAAACCGGCCGGTGTGGTTGTTGGCGTCCAGCCACCCGGGAGAGGAAGAGCTCGCACTCGCTGCCCATGCCCGGCTCTGTGAGCAACATACCGGTGCTCTGCTGGTGATCGCGCCGCGGGCACCAGCGCGCGGTCTTGAAGTAAGCGCGCTCGCGTCAACCCTCTTGCTGAAAGACGTGCCACTGCGCAGCTCGGGCGCGCACATCGCCACCGGGGCCCCTGTCTACATCGCCGACACCATCGGCGAGATGGGTCTGTGGTACCGGCTGGCGCCGGTGGCGTTGGTGGGCGGCTCGTTTGCCAACGTGGGTGGGCACAACCCGCACGAACCCCTGGCGCTGGGCTGCGCCGTGCTGCATGGGCCGAACGTGTGGAACTTCACCGAGAGCTACGAGCGGCTCGATGGCCAGCAGCAGGCCCGCCTCGTACACAGTGTGGCCGATGTGGCCCTCGAAGTGGCTGCTGTGTGGGGTGCCAACCGTCCAGTGCACTCCACCGCCCTCGTGGACGAACAGGCCGAGGCGGTGATCGAGCGTGTGCAGGCCCTTTTGCCGCCTTCGCCGCGCTGAGCCGCCTCAGTGCGCGCTGGCGCCCACCACGGCGTCGGGCTTGGCGCTTTTGAGCAAGGTCAGCATGACCGCTTCAATCCGGTGCAACGCTTCGGTGGTCTGGCCTTCGAAGCGCAGCACCAGCACCGGTGTGGTGTTGGAGGCACGAACCAAACCAAAACCATCGGGCCAGTCCACCCGCACGCCGTCGATGGTGGATACCTTGGCCGGCGCGTCGAACTTTGCCATGGCAATGAGTTTTTCCACCACCGCGTGCGGCTCGCCTTCAGCGCAGGCCACGTTGAGTTCGGGCGTGCTGAAGCTGGTGGGCAAGGCGTTGAGCACGGCGCTGGCGTTCGGGCTGCGGCTCACGATCTCGAGCAGGCGCGCGCCGGCATAGGTGCCGTCGTCAAAGCCGTACCAGCGCTCCTTGAAGAAGATGTGGCCGCTCATCTCGCCTCCGAGCGGACTGTTCAGCTCTTTCATGCGCGCCTTGATCAGCGAGTGGCCGGTCTTGAAGATGTGGGCCACGCCGCCAGCGGCTTCAATGGCCGGGGCCAGGCGCTGCGAACACTTCACGTCGAACACGATGTCGCCACCGGGCACGCGCGAGAGCACGTCCTGCGAGAACAGGATCATCTGGCGGTCGGGGTAGATGTTGTTGCCCTCTTTCGTGACGATGCCCAGGCGGTCGCCATCACCGTCAAAGGCCAGGCCGAGTTCGGCATCGGTCTCCCGCAGCGCGCGCATCACGTCCTGCAGGTTTTCGGGCTTGCTCGGGTCGGGATGGTGGTTGGGGAAGTTGCCGTCCACCTCGCTGAAGAGTTCAACCACCTCGCAACCCAGCGCACGGAAGATCGCCGGGGCCGACGCACCAGCCACGCCGTTGCCACAGTCCACCACGATCTTCATGGGGCGCGAGAGCTTGATGTCGCCGACGATGCGCGCCTGGTAAGCCGCTTGCACATTGATCAGGCGCACCCGCCCCCCCTCGGCGCGCGTGTGTGATTCGGCTTCCATCGTCTTGCGCAGCGCCTGGATGTCGTTGCCATAAATCGCACGGCCGGCCAGCACCATCTTGAAACCGTTGTAGTCGCGCGGGTTGTGGCTGCCCGTGACCTGAATGCCGCTGGTGCACAGCGTGGCCGCGGCAAAGTACAGCATGGGCGTGGTGGCCAGGCCGATGTCGATCACGTCCACACCGGCGGCCACAAGACCGCGGATCAGCGCACCCGACAACGCCGGGCCACTCAGGCGCCCGTCACGCCCCACGGCCACGGTCTTCTCGCCCAGCTTCATGGCCTGGGTGCCGAAAGCCAGTCCCAAGGATTCGGCCACGTCTTCGTTGAGCGCGGTGGGCGTCACGCCGCGAATGTCGTAGGCCTTGAAGATCGAGGGGGTGACTTGCATGGAGGTGTCCTGGGTTCGAAAAGGTCGGGCCATTGTAGGAGTCCACTTTCCTGACTTTGTATCCACATGTCCGGAAACGGCCAGCCTGGTTCATCCGAACGCCCTACCATGACGACCATGAACCGCCCAAACCGCATCGACGACGACGCCTGCTACCGAGCGCTGTGCTCGCACGACGCGCGTTTCGACGGGCAGTTCTTCACCGCCGTCACCTCCACCGGCATCTACTGCAGGCCGGTCTGCCGCGTGCGCACACCCCGGCGCGAGAACTGTCGCTTTTTCGAGCACGCGGCGCAGGCTGAGCGCGCCGGATTTCGCCCCTGCCTGCGCTGTCGGCCCGAGCTGGCACCCATGGATCGCCACTGGTCGACCGAAGACGCCTCGGCCATCCTGGTCCAGCAGGCCACGCGCTGGCTCGACGACCCGCAGCACTGGCGGGACGTTGAAGGGAACATGGGTGAACGCCTGGCAGGGAGACTGGGCGTGAGCGACCGCCACCTGCGCCGCGTGTTCGAGGATCGGCTCGGTGTCTCGCCACTGCAATACCTGCTCACGCGCAAACTGCTCACGGCCAAACAGCTGCTGGCCGACACCGATCTGCCGATCACGCAAGTCGCAGGCGCCAGCGGCTTTGCCAGTGTGCGGCGCTTCAATGCGGCCTTTCTTGACCACTACCGCTTGAACCCGACGCAGCTGCGGCGCGAGAGCAGCACCCGCGATGGCGACGGCGGCCAAGGCACCACCGTGCGCCTGGGCTACCGGCCGCCCTACGACGTGGCAGCCACGCTGGCCTTCTTTCGGCAGCGCTTGATCGAGGGTGTGGCCTTCGTCGACGACCAGCAACGCCTTGGGCAGACCTTGCGCATGGCCACCGGCGACCGCAGTCTCCGCGGCTGGCTGGTCGTCGGGTTCGACGAGACGCGTTGCCAACTCATGCTGCGCGTGAGCGACCAGCTGCGCGAAGTACTGCCACAAGTCATCCACCGCCTGCGCGCCGCGCTCGACCTGGACGCCGACCCGAGTGCGATCAACGCGGTTCTGCACGACGCATTCCCGGCCGGCGACGGCCTGCGCGTGCCGGGCGCACTTGACGGCTTTGAGCTCGCGGTGCGCGCCGTGCTCGGTCAGCAGATCACGGTGGCGGCCGCGCGCACGCTCGCGCAGCGGCTGGTGAACCGCTTCGGCGAGCCCATGGATACACCGTTTGCGGCCCTCACCCGGCTGTTTCCTTCTCCCGCGGTGCTGGCGCAGGCCGGTGGCGATGCGCTCGGTGAACTGGGCATCGTCAAACAGCGCCAGGCCGCCATCGTGGCGCTGGCGCGGAGCGTGGCCGAGCAAGGCCTTGTGCTCAACGGCAGCGCCGACGTGCCGGCCACCATCGCAGCACTCAAGGCCCTTCCCGGCATCGGCGACTGGACAGCGCAATACATCGCCATGCGCGCGCTGCGCTGGCCAGACGCCTTTCCCGCCGGCGACGTGGCGCTTCACAAGGCGCTGGGCGTGCAGGAGCGCAAGCGCCCGGCGCGAGAGGCCGAGGCCGCTTCGCTGGCGTGGAAGCCTTGGCGCAGCTACGCCGCGGTCCGGGCGTGGTCGGCCGGGTACATCGTCCCAACCACAGGAGCCTCTGCATGAAACACGATCCCCTCACTGTCTTCACCGCATGGAAAAGCCCCCTGGGCGCCATGACAGTGGCGGCCACGAAGCGCGGCGTGAGTGGCGTCTGGTTCGACGGCCAGCGCCACGGGCCCGACACGTCGGCATGGCGAACCGAACCTGCGCACCCCGTGCTGCGGGAAGCCCTCCAGCAACTCGGCGAGTATTTCGCCGGTCAACGCAAGTCTTTCGACTTGCCTCTGGACCTGCACGCCGGCACGCCGTTTCAGCAGCAGGTGTGGCGTGGGCTGCTGCGCATTGCGCCCGGCACCACCACCAGCTACGGCAGCCTGAGCGCTGCCATCGGCAAACCGGCCGCCGTGCGCGCCTTGGGCGCTGCGGTGGGCCGCAATCCAGTCAGCATCGTCGTGCCCTGCCACCGTGTGCTGGGCGCCGACGGTTCGCTCACCGGCTATGCCGGCGGGCTGGAACGCAAGACCGCGTTGCTCTCGCTGGAAGGTGCTGCGTTTTCTCCGCCGCACCATTGAGTCGTCCACCGCATCAATCCCGCCCCATTCGACATCAATGGCGCCCTTGGGCGCTGACCGTGGCCCTGCATACTTTCACGCCATGAATCCCACCCTCGCCCTCGAATTCGTCCTGCTCGCCGCCCTCTGGGGCTCGTCATTCCTCTTCATGCGACTGGGCGCAGCAGAATTCGGCATCGTGCCCACCGCAGGCCTGCGAGTGCTGCTGGCTGCGCTGTTTCTGTTGCCGGTGTTTCTGGTCAAAGGCGTCTGGGCCGACTTTCGTGCGCGCGCCAAAGCCATCCTGTTCGTCGGCCTGCTCAACTCGGGCATCCCGTTCATGCTGTTCGCGTTCGCAGTGATGCACATCACCACAGGACTGACCTCCATCCTCAATGCCACCGTGCCGCTCACCGGCGCCCTGGTCGCCTGGCTCTGGCTGAAGGACCGCCCCGGCGGCTCGCGCATGCTGGGTCTGGGCATCGGTTTTGCGGGCGTCACGCTGCTGGTCGTTGGCAAATCGGGCTTCAGCGCCACCGGCGTGGCGAGTGCCGGCTCCACCAGCATGACGCTGCTGGCGATGGGAGCCTGCCTCCTCGCCACACTGTGCTACGGCTTGGCCGCCAGCTTCACCAAGCGCTACCTCACCGGTGCTCACCCCCTGGCCACGGCAACCGGGAGCCAGATCGGCGCAGCGATTGGTCTGGCGATACCGATGCTGTGGTTTTGGCCCACCGAGCCCGTGAGCTTCACGGCTTGGGCCGCGGTGGCCGCAGTCGCGCTGCTGTGCACATCGATTGCCTACATCCTGTTCTTCCACATCATTGAACAAGCTGGGCCCAGCAAAGCGCTCACCGTCACCTTCCTCGTGCCGGTGTTCGCCCTGGGCTATGGCGCGCTGTTCCTGAACGAGACCATCACTCCTTGGATGGTGGGATGCGGCCTTGTGATCATCTGCGGCACCGCTTTGTCGACCGGTCTGGTGCGACTGCGATGGCTTGAAAGAGCAACCTGAGCGGAGGACAGACGAAAAAAATCACCGGAGCCTCGCGACCACGGTGACTTGATTCTTGACTGGCGGAGTGGACGGGGCTCGAACCCGCGACCCCCGGCGTGACAGGCCGGTATTCTAACCAACTGAACTACCACTCCTGGTAGATGACGTTCGTTCTTTCGAACCAAGTGCCAACCACTTGTGCCTGAGTTGCCTGGCGGCAAATTCTGGCGACCCTACGGGGATTCGAACCCCGGTACTCACCGTGAAAGGGTGATGTCCTAGGCCTCTAGACGATAGGGTCAAAACCTTGGACTAACCGAAACGCAGTTCTCTTCACCGCGCTTTTGGCAGCCTCGAATTGTAGCATTGGAAGGTGATGTTCCTTCTTCAACTGCGCCTCGCGGCCCCTGATTTTTGGTGGAGGTAAGCGGGATCGAACCGCTGACCTCTTGCATGCCATGCAAGCGCTCTCCCAGCTGAGCTATACCCCCACAGGGTTTGCCGATCAGAAGCGCTGGTTTTGTTTCAGCGCTGCATTTCAGCAAGCCTCAAATTATAGGCGATTTTTTCAAGCCTTCTGCAAACGCTCCAGGACTGTTTGCCGGTTCTGCAGTTCGAGCACAGCGTCAAGCGACGGCGTCTGGGCCGTGCCCATCACCAACACGCGCACCGGCATGGCGATCTGCGGCATCTTCATTCCGTGCGCCGTCAGCACTTCCTTGATGGCGGCCGAGATGCTGCCCTTGTCCCAGGCCACATCGCGCAGCTTGCCCACGAGCGCGGCCAGTGCGGGACGTACCGCGTCGGTGACGTGCTGCGCGCGCTCGTCCGCGTCGGGTGTGATGTCGGCGTAAAACGTGCGCGCCCACTGGGCCAACACCAAGGTGGT
>JANPKR010000363.1:0-2523 GCA_031426175.1 Hydrogenophaga sp.
GTCGAACGCGGTTCGGATCAGCTTCTGGAACAGGTAGGCCTCCTCGTTGGTGCCCTTGGCCGAACCGAAACCGGCCACCGGGCCCCGGCGGCCACGCGCGGTGGTGCTGGCCATGGCTTGTTTGAAGCCGTTGGCGGCCACGTCCAGCGCTTCGTCCCAGCTGGCTTCGCGGAACAGCTCGCGCACCTTCTCCGGACTCAAGCGGCGCATCACCGACTGCGGATCTTTCGGTGCATCGGCGCGGCGGATCAGCGGGCGCGTGAGCCGCTCGGGGCTGTGCGCGTAGTCAAAGCCGAAACGGCCCTTGACGCACAGGCGGCCTTCATTGGCCGGGCCTGCGATGCCTTCAACATGTTCGATCCTCTCGTCACTCACGTGGTACGTGAGCTGGCAGCCCACGCCGCAGAACGGGCAGACGGAGTCGACCTGCTTGTCCGACACATGGGCGTACGCACCGTTGGCGGGCGCAATCGCGCCCGTGGGGCATGCCTGCACACATTCACCGCAGGCCACACAGGTGCTCGCACCCATGGGGTCGTTCTGGTCGAAAACGATCTGCGCGTGACCGCCGCGGAACGCGAGGCCCAGCACGTCGTTGCCCTGCGTCTCGCGGCAGGCGCGGATGCAGCGCGTGCACTGGATGCAGGCGTCTAGGTTGACCGCCATCGCGGGATGACTCAGGTCTTGCGCGGCGGCGGCACGGGCGGGAAAGCGCCCTGCCCTGGCACCCGCCTGCCCGGCCCAACGCGCCAGCTCGCTGTCGTGTTTGAGCGCCGCTGTGCCTGGCGCGTCCGACAACAACAGTTCCAGCACCGTCTTCTGCGCGGCGGCCACGCGCGGGCTGTCGGTGGTGACCACCATGCCCGGCGTGGGGGAGCGACAGCACGACGGCGCGAGCACGCGCTCGCCCGCGATCTCCACCACGCAGGCGCGGCAGTTGCCGGGGCTGCGCAGACCGTCCTTGTGGCACAGGTGCGGCACTTCAATGCCGGCGCGTTGCGCCGCCTTGAGCAAGGTTTCGCCCGGCGCGGCTTCCACCGCGCGGCCGTTGAGCGTGAAGGCGATCGGGGCCGCGTGTTCGGGCAAGTCGTTGGTCTTCATGCGCCCACCTCATGGGGAAAGAACCGCAGCACGCTGTCCACCGGGTTCGGCGCGGCCTGGCCCAGGCCGCAGATGCTGGCGTCGCGCATCACCTGCGAGAGCTCGGCCAGCAGCGGCGCGTCCCACACTGGCGCCTGGATCAGTTCCACCGCCTTGGTGGTGCCGGCGCGGCAGGGTGTGCACTGGCCACACGATTCGTGCTCGAAGAATCGCATGAGGTTCAGCGCGGCATCGCGCGCCCGGTCGTGCTGGCCCATCACCACCACCGCCATGGAACCGATGAAGGCGCCATGCTCGGCCAGGGTGTCGAAGTCCAGCGGCACGTCGGCCAGCGCGGCTGGCAGGATGCCGCCCGAAGCGCCACCGGGGAGGTACGCGTACAGCGTGTGGCCCTCGGCCATGCCGCCGGCGTGTTCGTCAACGAGCTCGCGCAGCGTGATGCCGGCGGGCGCCAGATAAACGCCGGGCTGCTTCACGCGGCCCGACACCGAAAAGCGCCGCAGGCCGTTGCGCCCGGCGCGCCCATGTGTGGTGAGCCACGCGCCGCCGTGGGCCAGGATCTCGGGCAACCACCACAGCGTCTCGGGGTTGTGTGCGAGCGTGGGCCGACCGAACACACCGTGCAGCGCCACGATGGGAGGTTTGAGGCGTGGCAGGCCGCGCTTGCCTTCCACCGATTCGATGAGCGCCGACTCCTCGCCGCAGATGTAGGCGCCGGCACCGCGCCGCATTTCGATAACCGGAGGTGTATAGCCCGGGTATTGAGCGGTCAGCACCTGCAGACGCATCCCCAGCGTGTCAAGCTCCCGCTGCAGCAGCACGCGCGCGTCGTGGTACTCGTCGCGCAGGTACAGCCACACGTGATCGATGCCGACCACCTGCGCGGCGATCAGCAGGCCTTCAAGCACCTGCGGGGCACCGGCCTGTGCGCTGGTGAGCACATGCCCGTCCTTGAAGGTCCCGACCTCGCCTTCGTCGATGTTGACCACCATGTGGCGCGGGCCGGGTTGTGCGCGCACCGTTTCCCATTTGCGCCACGCCGGAAAGCCCGCACCACCCAGGCCGCGCAAGTTGGATGCCTTGAGTTCGGCCAGCACCGCATCAAGGCTGAGTTCGCCCGACAGCAGCCGCTGCAGTTGCTTGAGTTCCGACGCCTCGGGCACCGGCAGTGCGCGCGGACTGGTGTCGCCGCTGGCCAGCAAGGCCTGCACCGCGTCGACCGTGGCGTGCGGCAACTGCCGCTGACCCACACACGCGGCCGGCGCGCGGTGGCACTGGCCGATGCAGGGCGCGGGCTGCACCCGCACCGACGCGTCATGCGCCAGGGCGTCTTGCAAGTCGGTCATCAACTGTTGACTGCCAGCCATGGTGCAAGAGAGGCTGTCGCACACACGCACCACGGTGGCAGGCACGGCTGCATCG
>JANPKR010000364.1:0-2983 GCA_031426175.1 Hydrogenophaga sp.
CGTGACAACAGGGGTTTCCATAAGGGGGGTGGGTGTATGGGACGCTGCGGTACCATCCTGGGCTACCCACTGTCACGTTGGCGTCTGCCACACCCATGAACGCTCCCACACCGCTCTCGCTCTTCGCCGTGGCCACCGACGAAGCACCGCGCCTGCGCGAGATTCCTTACAACTACACCTCTTTTTCCGACCGCGAAATCGTGCAGCGTTTGCTGGGCGAACGGGCTTGGGAGCTGTTGAACGAGTTGCGTGGCGAGCGCCGCACCGGCCGTTCGGCCCGTATGTTGTACGAGGTGCTGGGCGACATCTGGGTGGTGCAGCGCAACCCCTATCTTCAAGACGACCTGCTCGACACCCCGAAGCGCCGCAAGCAGCTGGTGGACGCCCTGATCCACCGTCTGGGGGAGGTGCAGAAACGTCGAACACCGCAAGACGACGCCGGGCGCGACCGGCTGGTGGCAGAACTGCTCCAGGCAGCCAAGGGCGCGGTGGACGCGTTTTCACGTTCCTTTGATGACATGGCCGCGCTGCGCCAGCGAGCCAACAAAGCCCTGCGCAAGCTCACTGCCCACGACAACATCAAGTTCGACGGCCTCTCGCGCGTCTCGCACGTGACCGATGCGACCGACTGGCGCGTCGAATACCCCTTTGTGGTGCTCACACCCGACACCGAAACCGAGATGGCCTTGCTGGTCAAGGGTTGCTACGAGCTGGGTTTGACCATCATTCCCCGGGGCGGTGGCACCGGCTACACGGGTGGCGCGATCCCGCTGACGTGGAAGAGCGCGGTGATCAACACCGAAAAGCTCGAAGCCATGACCGAAGTGGAGTGGGTGAAAGCCCCAGGCCACGACAAGCCCCTGCCCACCATCTGGACCGAAGCCGGTGTGGTGACGCAGCGCGTGGCCGACGCGGCCGAGCGCGCAGGCCACGTGTTTGCGGTGGACCCGACCTCGGCCGAAGCATCGTGCATCGGCGGCAACATCGCCATGAACGCCGGCGGCAAGAAAGCCGTGCTCTGGGGCACGGCATTGGACAACCTGCTGAGCTGGCGCATGGTCACACCGCAGGCGCAGTGGCTCGAAGTCACCCGGCTGGACCACAACCTGGGCAAGATCCATGACGCCGATGTGGCCAGCTTCGAGCTGAAGTATTTCGAGGCCGACGGCAAGACGCCGGTGCGCACCGAACAGCTCGTGATTCCCGGCAAGACCTTCCGAAAGGAAGGCCTGGGCAAGGACGAGACGGACAAGTTTCTGAGCGGCATGACCGTCATCCAGATAGAAGGTTGTGACGGTCTGATCACCAGCGCGCGCTGGGTGGTGCACCGCATGCCCGAGCATGTGCGCACCGTGTGCCTGGAGTTCTTTGGCAACCCGCGCGACTGCGTGCCCTCGATTGTCGAAATCAAGGACTTCATGTTCGCCGAGATGAAGCGCCCCGGCGGCGCCATCCTGGCCGGGCTGGAACACCTGGACGACCGCTATCTCAAGGCGGTGGGGTACGCCACGAAGAGCAAGCGCGGCACCCTGCCCAAGATGGTGCTGGTGGGTGACATCGTGGGCGATGACGCCGACGCCGTGGCGCGCGCCACCAGCGAGGTGATCCGCCTGGCCAACTCTCGCAGCGGTGAAGGCTTCGTGGCCATCAGCGCCGAAGCGCGAAAGAAGTTCTGGCTTGACCGCAAGCGCACCGCGGCCATCAGCAAGCACACCAACGCCTTCAAGATCAACGAAGACGTCGTGATTCCGCTGCCGCGCATGGGTGAGTACACCGAGGGCATCGAGCGCATCAACATCGAACTCTCGCTGCGCAACAAGATCAAGCTGGCCGACGCCCTCGAGGCTTTTTTTGCCAAGGGCCAGCTGCCACTGGGCAAGACCGACGACGCGAACGACATCCCCAGCGCCGAGTTGCTCGAAGACCGCGTGCAACAGGCCTTGATGCTGGTGCGCGAGGTGCGTGCGCTGTGGTCAGGCTGGCTGCGCGATGTTGAGACCCTGTTCCCGCAACTGCAAGACCACCGGCTGCGCGCCAGCTGGAAAACCCAGCTCCGCACCCCACTGCAGCTGATCTTCACCGGGGCCGCGTTCGGTGCTGTGCTGGAAGAGTGCACCGCCATTCACAAGCGTGTGCTCAAGGGCCGCGTGTGGGCCGCGCTGCACATGCACGCGGGTGACGGCAACGTGCACACCAACCTTCCAGTCAACAGCGACGACTACGAGATGCTGCAGACGGCCCATGAAGCCGTGGCTCGCATCATGGTGCTGGCGCGCAGCCTCGATGGCGTGATTTCGGGCGAGCACGGCATTGGCATCACCAAACTGGAATACCTGACCGACGCCGAGCTGCAGCCCTTTGCCGACTACAAGGCCAAGGTCGATCCAGAGGGCCGCTTCAACAAGGGCAAGCTGCTGCGCGCGTCTGCCGAAGGGGCCCGCAGCGCCGACCTGTCCCACGCTTACACGCCCAGCTTCGGACTCATGGGCCACGAGTCGCTGATCATGCAGCAGAGCGACATCGGCGCCATTGCCGATTCGGTCAAAGACTGCCTGCGCTGCGGCAAGTGCAAACCGGTCTGCGCCACCCATGTGCCGCGCGCCAACCTGCTGTATTCGCCGCGCAACAAGATCCTGGCCACCTCGTTGCTGGTCGAGGCCTTCCTGTACGAAGAACAGACCCGGCGCGGCATCAGCATCAAGCATTGGGAAGAGTTCGAGGACGTGGCCGACCACTGCACGGTGTGTCACAAGTGCCTGAGCCCTTGCCCGGTGAAGATCGACTTTGGTGACGTGACCATGAACATGCGCAACCTGTTGCGCAAGATGGGCAAAAAGAGCTTCCGTCCGGGCAATGCCGTGGCCATGTTGTTCTTGAATGCCACCAACCCCGAGACCATCAAGTTCATGCGTGGTGCCATGGTGGGCGTGGGCTTCAAGGCGCAGCGCCTGGCCAACGACCTCTTCAAGCGCCTGGCGCGCAA
>JANPKR010000365.1:0-3121 GCA_031426175.1 Hydrogenophaga sp.
TGCAGCGCAGCGTGCAACAAACTGCGCCGCTGGCTGCGCGCGGCCGAGGCCGTCTCCAGCAAACCCCAGCCGCGGGCAGCGCGCAGCGATGCAACACCGGGTGTCCCACTTTGAAGCAGTTGTGTCAGCCGTTGCAGCGCCACAGGCAGCACGGTGCCCGCAACAACCGGCCACAGCGCGCCCCAGCCGAGCGACTGTCGCACGCGCGACGAGGGCAACAACAACCCGGCAACCTCTCGCCGGCTGAGCGCGAACGCCCCCCGCAAGACCAGACGCTGAACCCGCTGTGGGTGCGCCAATGTGTAAGCCAAGGCCACCACCGTGCCCCACGACCCGGCCAGCACCGACCAGCGTTCCAACCCCAGGTGCTCCCGCAGCGCCTCCATGTCGGCCACCAGCGCAGCCGTGTGGTTGCCCGCTGTGCGGCCCTTGGGGCGCGAGGCACCGCAGCCGCGCTGATCGGGCGCCAACACCCGTTGCCGCGACAAATCGAAAGGCCTCAACATGCCAGGCTGGCAACTGCTGCCCGGACCGCCGTGCAACAACAGCCAGGGCTCCCCCCCGGGTACGCCCACATCGCGCCAGGCCATGCGGTGCAGGCGGCCCACGGGCAGGTGTTGCGCGCGCGGCCACGCAGGACTGGCCACCGCGGTGGATGGGACACTTTTCGTGGCATCGATATTGCTTTTCATGGGGGCGGCTTGTGGCAATGGTGCTGGCGAGCTTGCAGACATGTTCCGTGCCAACCCATTATTGGAGACCTTCTATGCAATGGACGACCCCCGCCTTCACCGACCTGCGTTTTGGTTTTGAAATCACGATGTACATCGCCAACCGCTGATCTTCATCGGTTGGTTCGAGGCGCACGGGTGAACAACGCGTGCGCCTTTTTCTTGGTCTTTCAGGTGTCCTGACATGCGTATCCGGGTTCTGGGTTCTTCGGCAGGGGGCGGCTTCCCGCAGTGGAACTGCAACTGCGCCAACTGCGACGGCCTGCGCAAGGGTCGCATCAATGCCAGGGCACGCACGCAGTCGTCGAATGCCGTCACAGCCAACGGGCTGGACTGGCTGCTGGTCAACGCCTCGCCCGACATCCTCACGCAGATTCGCGACACGCCCGACCTGCAACCCGCGCGCGCCGTGCGCGACAGCGGCATTGCCGCGGTACTGCTCATGGACGCACAGATCGACCACGTGACCGGTCTGCTCATGCTGCGCGAGCGCGGCTCCAAGCTCCCGCTGCTGGCCACGCCCGAGGTGCTCTCCGACATTGCCAGCGGCTTCCCCATCACCGGCATCCTCTCGCACTACTGCGGTGTGGCCAGCACCGAGCTGCCGTCCGACGGTCGCACCACCACCGTCGATGGCCTGCCCGGCATCGAGCTGCAGACCGTGGCCATCGCATCCAAGCCGCCACCGTATTCACCCTTTCGCGGCAACCCGCGCGCCGGTGACAACCTCGGTCTGGTGATCCAGAACCCCGCCAACGGCGCGCGCGTGTTCTACGCGCCGGGCCTGGGCGCCGTGACCCCCGAGCTGCTCCAGCTCATGGCCAGTTGCTCGGTGCTGCTGGTCGACGGCACCTTCTGGACCGAAGACGAAATGATCACGCAAGGCCTGTCAAAAAAGAAGGCCGCCGAGATGGGCCACCTGCCACAGAGCGGACCGGGCGGCATGATCGAGCAGCTCGACAAGCTGCCACGCTCCATCCGCAAGATCCTCATCCACATCAACAACACGAACCCGATGCTGATCGAGGACTCCACTGAGCGCGCCGAGCTCACCCGACACGGCATCGAGGTGGCGCGCGATGGCATGGACATCGTGTTCTGACACGCTCAAGACCATGGACATCGCCACCACCCTGCGCCCGCTTGAGGGCCTCCCCGCCTGGACTCGCGACGAGTTCGAAGCCCAGTTGCGCGACAAGGGTCGCTCGTACCACATCCACCACCCGTTCAACGTGCGCATGAACGCCGGCGGCTGCACGCCCGACGAGCTGCGCTGCTGGGTGGCCAACCGCTTTTATTACCAGGTCTGCATTCCGCGCAAGGACGCCGCGATCCTGGCCAACATGCCCGATCGCGCGCACCGCCGACTGTGGGTGGAGCGCATCCTCGACCACGACGGTTATGGCGACTTTGAAGGCTCGGCCAGCGGCGGCCTGGAAGCCTGGATCCGCCTGGGCGAAGCGGTGGGCATCGCACGCGACGACCTGCTCTCGCTGCAGGGTGTGGTGCCCGCGGTGCGCTTTGCCTGCGACGCCTATGTGAATTTCGCGGCCAAGGCCCCGTGGCAGGAAGCTGTTTGCTCATCCCTCACCGAGATGTTTGCGCCACAGATCCACAAGGACCGCCTCGCCAGCTGGCCCACGCACTACCCGTGGATCAATGCCGACGGCCTGGGCTACTTCCGCAAACGCATTCCGCTGGCCGGGCGCGATGTCGAGCACGGACTGCGCGTCACACTGGACCACTTCACCACGCGCGCCGCGCAACATCGCGCGCTCGACATCCTGCAGTTCAAGCTGGATGTTCTCTGGACCATGCTGGACGCAATTGAAAAGGCTTGCCAGTGATCCCCACCCATCCCAAGCTCTCACGACGCTTCCGCTTGCAGTACGAAGAAGCGCAAACACGCTGGGTGCTGCTGTACCCCGAAGGCATGGTGCAGCTCAACGACAGCGCCGCCGAAATCCTCAAGCGCTGCGATGGTGAACGCACCGTGGCCGACATCGTGAACGAACTCGAGACCGCGTTTTCGGTTCAGGGCCTCACACCGCAGGTGGAGTCCTTGCTGGAAGAAGGAGGCCGCCGTGGCTGGATCGACTGAATTCGCACCGGTCTCCGAAGCGCTGTCGATGCTGGCCGCCACAACGCACCCGGCCGGCCCGCCGCTGTGGCTGCTGGCCGAGCTCACCTACCAGTGCCCGTTGCATTGCGTTTTTTGCTACAACCCCACGCAACACGCGCGCATCAAGAACGAACTCACCACCGCGCAGTGGGTCGATGTGATGCGCCAGGCGCGCAAGCTCGGCGCCGCGCAGCTGGGCTTCTCCGGCGGTGAACCACTGGTGCGTGACGACCTCGAAGAACTGGTGCAGGAAGCGCACGCGCTGGGC
>JANPKR010000366.1:0-31410 GCA_031426175.1 Hydrogenophaga sp.
TCGCACACCGGCGCGCTCGCCGGGTCGGACGCGGTGTTCGACGCAGCCATTGCACGCGCCGGCATGTTGCGTGTGAGCACCCTGCAAGACCTGTTTCTTGCCGCTGAAACACTTTCACGCTTCAACGGCAACCGCGCCGACCAACTGATCGTGCTCACCAACGGCGGCGGCGCCGGCGTGATGGCGGCCGACGCCGCCGCCACCGAAGGCGTGCTGCTGTCGGCACTCGGCGATGAAATGAAAGCCCGGCTCGATGCGGTGCTGCCCGCCAACTGGTCGCACGCCAATCCGGTGGACATCATTGGCGACGCACCGGCGCTGCGGTATGTCCAGGCGCTGGAGGCGCTGGCCCACGACACGGAGAGCGCGGTGCTGTTCATCCACGCGCCCACAGCCATCGTGCCCAGCCTGGAGATCGCGCAAGCCCTGCTGCCCTTGGCCAGTGCGAGCCCGAAGCGTGTGCTGGGCTGCTGGCTGGGCGACGCTGCGGTGGCGCAGGCCCGTTCGCTGTTTCGCGCTTCGGGTGTGCCCGACTTCAACACCCCTGAAGACGCGGTGCGCGCGTTCTCGCTGCTGCGAACCTTCCGCGAACACCAGGCCGAGCTGCTGCAGACACCGCCGGCGCGCAGCGCGGTGCACGAGGTCGACCTGCCGCGCATCCGCGCCATCGTCGCCAGTGTGCTGGCCAGCGGGCGCGAACTGCTCACCGAGCCCGAGGCCAAGGACCTGCTGGAAGCCGCCGGCCTGCCGGTGGTGGCCACGCGGGTGGTCGGCCCGAACGCACAGGAAGCGCGGGCGGCCGCCGATGGGCTGGGCTACCCGGTGGCGCTCAAGATCCTCTCCTTCGACATCTCGCACAAATCCGACGTGGGCGGCGTACGCTTGAACCTCGGGAGCGCGGCCGAGGTGGGCGAGGCCTGCGCCACCATGCTGGCGCGCGTGCGCGAACAGCGTCCCGATGCGAGGGTGGAAGGCTTCACCGTGCAGACCATGGTGCGCAAGAAACACGCGCACGAACTGATCGTCGGCGCCAGCGTGGACCCGGTGTTCGGCCCCACCATCCTGTTCGGCCAGGGCGGTGTGGCGGTGGAGGTGCTGGCCGACACCGCGCTCGCGCTGCCACCGCTGAACACCACGCTGGCACTCGCGCAGATCGCGCGCACCCGCGTGTCGAAACTGCTGCGCGGCTACCGCGACGAACCCGCTGCCGACCTGGACGCCATCGCACAAGTGCTGGTGAGCGTGTCGCAGCTGCTGGCCGACGTGCCCGAACTCGCCGAGCTCGACATCAACCCGCTGCTGGCGAACCACGAAGGCGCGGTGGCGCTGGATGCGCGGGTGCGTGTCTCGGCCAAACAGCCGGCGGGTGCCCACCACTTCGCCATTCAGCCCTATCCGCAAGACCTCGTGGAAACATGGGACTGGCAGGGCCAGCCCGTCACGCTGCGCCCGATCCGCCCAGAGGACGAACCCCAGCACCGCGCGTTCCTGGAGCGGCTCGACCCGGAAGACATCCGCCTGCGCGTGTTCTACAGCCGCCGCCACATCGAACACAGCGAGCTCGCCCGGCTCACGCAGATCGACTTCGCGCGCGAGATGGCGTTCATCGCCACGCGCCTGGGGCCTGACGGCGTGGAGGAAACCCTGGGCGTGGTGCGCGCGGCGGTGGACCCCGACAACGTCGGCGCCGAGTTCGGCGTGATCGTGCGCTCCGACCTCAAGGGCAGCGGCCTCGGTCACAAGCTCATGAGCAAGCTCATCGAGCACCTGCGCGCGCGCGGCACGCAGCGCATCTTTGGAACGGTGCTGCGCATCAACCGCGGCATGCTGGAACTTGCGCGGGCATTGGGCTTCCAAGAGTCGACCAACCCCAGCGATCCCGACGACCATGAAACGCGGTCCGTCGCGCTGGACCTGCAGTCCCCAGCCGCGCCACCACCATGAACCACACGCCCAACCGCCGCCGCCTGTTGATCGCCAGCGCCGCGGCCCTGGCCGCCCCGGCCTGGTTGCCGTCCGCCATCGCACAGGCAAAAAACCTGCGCCCCACCCCCAGCCAGACCGAGGGCCCGTTCTATCCGGTGGCCTTGCCCGCCGACAGCGACGCCGACCTGCTCAAAAACGGCCAGGTGAACTACGCGAAGGGCCAGCCCGCCTGGGTGGAAGGTACGGTGGTCGACACGGCCGGCGTCCCGGTGTCGGGCGCCGTGGTCGAAATCTGGCAGTGCGACCACGCGGGCCATTACCACCACCCGGGTGATGGCGGACGCGCCGACCCCGCCTTTCAGGGTTTCGGCAAGGTCACCGTGGGGCGCGACGGGCGCTACCGCTTCCGCACCATCCGCCCGGTGCAGTACGGCGGGCGCACGCCCCACATCCACGTCAAGGTGCGGCTGGACCGCATGGAATTGCTGACCACGCAGCTGTACGTGGCGGGTGACCCGGGCAACGAACGCGACTTCCTCTGGCGACGCCTCAACGAAGACAACCGCGCAGCGATCACGGTGCCTTTTGCATCGGGCAGCGACGGCGTTCGCGCAAGCTTTCCCATCGTCGTGCAGACCTGAAAAGACCGGTGAAGCCCGGGGGATCTGCCTCCGCGCTTAAGCTGCCAGCCATGGATTCACTCTCTCAAATTGCCCTGGGCTCCGCCGTCGGCGTGGCCGTGATGGGCCGGCGCACAGCGGTGTGGAAAGCCGCACTCTGGGGTGCCATCGGCGGCACCCTGCCCGACCTCGATGCCTTCGTCGACCACGGCGACGCCATCCTCAACATGACGCGCCACCGCGCCGAAAGCCACGCGCTGTTCATCCTCACGCTGGCAGCGCCCGTGATGGCCTGGGTCGTCTCGCGCATCCACGGCGAAGCAGCCTTGTTCAAACGCTGGTGGCTGGCGCTGTGGCTGGTGCTCATCACGCACCCGCTGCTCGACACCATGACGGTGTACGGAACGCAGTTGCTGCAGCCCTTCACCGACCACCCGTTCGGTGTGGGCAGCATCTTCATCATCGACCCGCTCTACACCGTGCCGCTGATCGTGGGCGTGATCGCCGCGCTGCGCTTGAAGAACACGCGGGGCCTGAACTGGAACGTGGCGGGTCTGGCGCTCAGCACGCTCTACCTGGCCTGGGGTGTGGGCGTGCAGCAGCACGCCACGCAGGTGGCCCGCGCGTCGCTGCAACAAGACGGCGTTCAAGCCTCCGGCCTGCTGGTCACGCCCTCGCCGTTCAACACGGTGCTGTGGCGGCTGGTGGCCACCACGCCCACGCACTACCTGGAAGGCCATTACTCGCTGATGGACGACGACAAGCGCATCGTCTGGACGCGCCACGAGCGCGGTGCCGGCCTGCTG
This sequence comes from Hydrogenophaga sp., assembly GCA_031426175.1. GTDB lineage: Bacteria > Pseudomonadota > Gammaproteobacteria > Burkholderiales > Burkholderiaceae_C > Hydrogenophaga. The sequence continues at coordinate 3,353 of JANPKR010000366.1, forward strand.
GAGCGCCACGCCGATGAGCCCTCGGTGGCGCGCATGGCCGCCTTCACGCACGGTTTCTACAGCGTGTCGGAAACCGGTGGGCGCTTGTTTGTGACCGACCTGCGCATGGGCCAGGAACCCACCTACACCTTCCACTTCGACCTGGGCACGGAAGCGGCGCGCGCCAACGGCGGACACCGGCCCGCGCTCAGTGGTCGGCGCCCCGAGATCGGCCCCGCACTCGACTGGCTCTGGCGGCGCATGTGGGGCGAGCGCATCCCTTCGCCGCGCCCGAACACCTGATCGATCAACGGATCAGCTGCCAAGCCGGGCCAGCAGATCCGGCTGCACAATCTCGATCCAGTAGCCATCGGGGTCCTTGATGAAGGCCACGTTTTTCATTTTGCCCTGGTCGGGTCGCTTCACATACGTCACGTTGTTTTCGTCGAACCAGGCCACGGCAGCAGCCAGGTCGGGCACCGAAAAACAGATGTGGCCAAAACCCTGCGGCTGGGCGTTGCCGTCGTGGTACTTGAAGTCGGGCTGGCTCTCGGTGCCCCAGTTGTGGGTGAGCTCCAGCACGCCGCGCTGGCTGAAGGTCCAGCTCGTGCGCGCGCCCACGTCGTCCGGCGCCGCACCGTCTTCCGGCCGGGCGAGGAAGTACAGCGAGAACGACATCTCGGGAAAGTCCAGCTTGCGCAGCAGGCGCATGCCCATGACGCGGGTGTAGAAATCCAGCGCCACGGCCGGGTCCTTCACGCGCAGCATGCTGTGGTTGAACACGAAACCGCGCGTGGCGTCGCTGGGCTGGGCGCAGACGCCGGGTTGGATTTCGGTGGTGAAGCTCATCAAAAAGTCCTTGGGAAAAACAGATTTTCAACGGGTACGGATCGGCGAGACCACCGGAGAGAACGTCGGGCGCCGCGCGCCGCGCCCATCGGTGCCGGTGCCTTGCAGCGGTGTGGTCAGGGCTTCGGCGGCGGCCACCTGCAGGGCCGGCGCGCGCGACTCGGTCTGCTGCTTCTCCAGCGCCATCAGGCGTCGGCGCATGTAGCGCATGCAGGTCACACGCAAGAACGACGCGAAGTTGGGCACCTCGCCCCGGTGCGCCAGGATTTCGTCGTGGAACTGCGCGATCAACGCGTTGGTCGTGCAGCCCTCGTCCTCGGCCATCTCGGCCAGCAGGTCCCACACCATGTTCTCCAGCCGGATGCTGGTGAGCACACCGTGCATGCGCACCGTGCGCGAACGCTGTTCGTACTGGATCGGGTCGGCCTTGACAAAAAATTCGCACATGGTGGTCTCCTGCGATCTGTGGGAGTGGAAAGCGATCCGTAGAGCGACGCAGCGTGGGGGCCCGATCCGGCGCCGGGCCGCCCCAAGCCGGATCCGCCCCCCAGGGGGGCAGCGACCCGCGCAGCGGCGGAGCGTGGGGGCCTAAAGTGCTCTCGCTGTCATCTGCTGTGCAATGTAGTCCGCCTGGCGGATCGCCAGCGTAACAATGGTCAGCGTGGGGTTTTCCGCGCCGCCGGTGGTGAACTGGCTGCCGTCGCTGATGAACAGGTTGGGGATGTCGTGCGTCTGGCCCCAGGCGTTGCACACACCGTCTTGTTTGCGCGCGCTCATGCGGCAGGTGCCCATGTTGTGCGTGCTCGGGTAGGGCGGCGTGCGGAAGGTCTTGATGGCGCCGGCCGCCTGGTAGATGCGCTCGCCCTGGGTGAACGCGTGGTTGCGCATGGCGATGTCGTTGTCGTGGTCGTCGAAGTGCACGTTGGGCACGTAGTTGCCCCACTGGTCCTTGACCTTCTCGTTGAGCGTGACGCGGTTGGTCTCGCGCGGCATGTCCTCGCCCACCAGCCACATGCCGGCGAGCTGGGTGTAGCGCTCCATCCACCAGGCGAAGTCGGCGCCCCAGCCACCGGGGTTCAGGAAAGCTGCCATGAAGGGCACGCCCAGGGCCAGGGTTTCCAGCTCGTAGCCGCCGGCGAAACCGCGTTTGGTGTCGTGCTTCGCTTCGTCGCGCACGATGCCGGCCATGGTGGTGCCTCGGTACATGTGCACCGGCTCCTTGAAGGCGGCGTAGACCGAGCCGGTCATGTGGCGCATGTAGTTGCGGCCCACCTGGCCCGAGCTGTTGGCCAGGCCGTCCTTGAACATGCTGGAAGCCGACAGCAGCAGCAGGCGCGGCGTCTCGATGGAGTTGCCCGCCACACAAACGATGCGGGCCTTCTGGCGCTGCTCTTTCTTGTCCTTGTCGAAATACACAACACCGGTCACTTTGCCGGCCGCGTTGTGCTCGATGCGTGTCACGTGCGCTTCGGTGCGCAGCTCAAAATTGCCGGTGGCGTCGGCCTTGGGCAGCTCGGTGTAGAGCGTGCTCCACTTCGCACCGCTCTTGCAACCCTGGAAACAGAAGCCCAGCTGCAGGCAGCGGCCGCGGCCGTCACGCGGCTGGCTGTTGATGGCCATGTTGCCGGTGTGCACGTCCTTGTAGCCGAGCTTGGAGGCGCCGTTGTACATCACCTTGAAGTTGTTGTTGCCCGGCAGGCCGGGGATGCCGTTGGTGCGCGTCACGCCCATCTTGTCTTCGGCCTTGGCGTAGTAGGGTTCCAGGTCTTTGAGCATGATGGGCCAGTCGAGCAGGTTGGTGCCCTTGATTTCGCCGTACACCGTCTTCGTGCGGAACTCGTGTTCCTGGAAACGCAGCGAGGCGCCGGCCCAGTGGGTGGTGGTGCCGCCCACGGTCTTGCAGATCCAGGCCGGCAGACCGGCGAAATCTTTGGCCACGCGCCAACTGCCCGAGGTGGTGCGGGTGTCCAGCCAGGCCAACTGGCTGAACGACTTCCACTCGTCGTTGATGAAGCTGGCGTTGCTCTGCGCGGCACCGGCCTCCAGCACCACGACCTTGATGCCCTTCTGGCACAACTCGTTGGCCAGCGTGCCGCCGCCCGCGCCGGAACCGATGATGACGACGACCGAATCGTCGCTGTTTGCAAACGTTGTCATGTGTGTCTCCTGGAGCGTCCCGGTGCGCGCTGGCCCGGTCGCCTCGTGTTGAACTCTTGGGAAAGGCCGGGGATCAGAGATCGGCAGCGGGGCTGGCCTGCGCGGTGGGCGCCGGCAACCACTTCAGGTCTTGAAAGCCGCGCGTGATGTAGCCGCCCTTCTCCCAGGCCGAACCGGGGTAACCGAAGGTGGCGTAGGCCATGTCGTTGTCATAGAGCGAGGTCACGCACTGGCCGCGCACCGCGCCAAAGAAGGGCTGGCCTTCCATGGCCTTGACGACTTGAAGCTTTTTCGCCTGGCCGGCTTTGGTGAAGTTGCCGTTGGCGGCCTTGTTCAATGCGGCAATGCCGTCCTTGAGCATCTTCGCGGCACCGGCGTCGCCGGCGGCCTTGGCGTCGAGGTCCTTGGCCAGCAGCGCGTACACCGCGTCGGGCAGTTTGTCGTGCGGGTAGAGCACGCGCCCCATGGCCATGAGGGCCTCGCCCTCGGCCTTGCTCAACACCTTGAGCTCGACCGCCCACACCGGCGAGGGCGCGAGGCTGGCGAGCAAACTGCCGGTGACCAGCGTGCCCATCAGCACACCCGAGCCCTTGAGGAACTCGCGCCGCGCCAGCGGCAGGCTCATCTTGGGCACATCGCCCACATCTTCGTTGCAAGCGCTGGCCGTGGCGACGGCGGGGGCGCTCCCCTGGATGGCTATGACGCGCATGTTGTCTCCTGCTTTTTTGGGTCTCGCACCCGCAGGGCTTGCAGGTGTGAAAAGCAGTATTGCGCGCCCGGCTGGCGGGCGGGTGGTAGCTCGCTACCTACAGGGAAAACCCGGCCTGTTCAACCCAGCAAAAGCGTCGCGGCGATGGTGGCCACGCCCAGGATCAGGTTCACGCCGACCCAGGTGCGGATGGAGGCCAGCGCGGCACCGCCAGCGGGCCAGTCGCTCGCGCTCACGGCGCGGCTCAGGCGCTTGAACAACGCGAAGCGGATGTGGCCGAAGACCACGATCATCAGGATGCCCAGCGTGCTCATCACCGTCCAGCCCAGCGGCATGTTGAACGGCAGACCGGCCTGCACCGTCTCTTTGGCCACGCGGCCGATCATCCACAGACCCGAGAACAGCACCAGCAACACCACCACCTGAACGGTGGTGAAGAAGCGCTGGAGAACACCGTGCATCAGGCGGATGCGCAGCGGGGGTTCGAGAAACTGCGCCGCCGGGCGCAGGAAGGCATGGGCGAAGAACATGCCGCCGATCCACAAGACGATGGACAGGACGTGGATGAGTTTGAGACTGGCGTAAATCATCGGTGCACTTTCACAGGAGTTGAAAAATCAGACATCGGACAGCACGCCGCCCACGCGGCGCTGCAGCCGGTAAGGGGGCAAGCCTTGCAACATGCGCCGGCCATAGCTCTGGCGCAGCAGGCGCGCGTCGTAACAGACCACCACAGCTTCGTCGGTCTCGCTGCGCAGGGCGCGGCCGGTCCACTGCAAGAGGCGCGCGCCGGTGGCGGGCACCACGAGTTCGCTGAACGGGTCGCGGCCCTGGCTCTTGAGCCAGTCGGCGCGCGCCTGGCCCACCGGGTCGCTGGGTGAAGCGAACGGCAGCTTGGTGATGAACACCCACTCGCACAGCTCACCAGGCAAGTCCAGCCCTTCGCCGAACGATTGCAGGCCGAACAGAATGGAGGCCTTGCCGTCGGCCACGCGCTCGGCATGGCGGCGCAGCAGCACCGTGCGCGAGGCTTCGCCCTGCACCAGCACGCGCTCGCGCAGCGCACCGTGTTCGCCGCGCTCCAGCAGGCCCTGCGCCTGGCGCATCTGCGCCCTGGAGGTGAACAACACCAGCGCACCGCGTTTGACCTCGCGCAGGTCCTCCATGAGCGAGGCCAGCATTTCGCGCGTGTAGCCCTCCACATCTTTCGGGTCGGCCACGGTCTGCACCACCACCAGGCGGCCCTGGCGCTTGTGGTCGAACGGGCTCTGCACTTCGCGCGTGGCCACCGCATCGTCATACGCCAGGCCCGACTCGTGCAAAAAGTGGTCGAAGTTGCCGCAGGTCACCAGCGACGCCGAGGTGACCACCGCGGCGCGCACCTTGTTCCACAAGTGGTTGCGCAGCAGGCTGCCGGGCTGCAGCGGGCAGGCGTGCGCGGTGAGCGTGACCAGGCCGTGCTGGATGCCGGCCTCCAGCCACTTGGCCAGCGGCGGCTGGCCGTCGGTGGGGGCCTGCATCCACAGCGTGGCGGTTTCCTGCGCGCTCTGCAGTCGCGGCGCAAGCACGCCCAGGCGGCTGTAAAGCTTGGCGCAGCGCGCGGCATCGCTCGGGTTCTCGCGCGCGTTGGCCTTGAGCTGCGTGGCCAGGGCTTCGAACACCTTGAGCAGTGCGCTGGCGTTGGCGTGCATCTGCGACACCACCTCGGTCCATTCGGACGGCAGCGCACCGCCATCGAAGCGGTCGACGATGGGCGGGGCGTTGTCGTTGAAGCCGTTGCGCGCGGGCGCTCGACCCGGCGTGCGGCCGGTGAGGTCGAGCCAGGCCGGCAGCGCTCCGATGCGCTGCATGGCAAGGTGCGCGAGTTCGCCTTGCGCGGCCTTCAAATCTTTGGCGAGTTGCGCCACATCCGAGGTGGGCCGCGCGTCCAGCGCGCCGGCCACTTCGTCCACCGCGCGCGGCAGCTTGTCCAGCCAGTTGCTGCGCATGAGGTCCATGGAGGCGGTGAACTGCCCCTGCGCCACCGCGCCCAGGTGGTGCGCTTCGTCGAACACCACGTAGCAGTCTTGCGGCGCGGGCAAGGCGTGCAGGCCGAGCGTGGAGAGCAGCAGGTCGTGATTGACCACGATCACCTGGGCTTGTGCCAGCCTGGCGCGCGCCTGGTAGTAGCTGCAGCTGTTGTAGCTGGGACAGTGGCGCGCGGTGCAGGTGTGGCGCTCGGCGGCCACCGGGCTCCACAGGCTGCCCTCGGGCGGCTCGTCGAGCCGGTCGCGGTCACCGTCCCAGCTGCCACCGTCCAGCGCGTTGGCCCAGGCGGTGTACTGCACGCCGCGCTCCTGCCAGCGCGCGGCGGCCGAAGCCGAGGCCACCGCGCGCGCGGCCACACCAGATGCGCTGGTGTCGGTCGGGTTGTCATCGCTCTCGAACAGGTCGGCGCTGGCCGCGTCACCACCGCTGAGCTGGTCCAGCTTCAGGCGGCACACATAGCGCCCGCGCCCTTTGGCCAGCGCAAAGCTGAACGGCTGCGGCAGCGTGGCGGCCAGGGCCGGCAGGTCTTTGGCGATCAGCTGCTCCTGGAGCGCCACGGTGGCGGTGGAGATGATCACGCGCTTTTGCTGCGCCAGCGCCAGCGGAATCACGGTGGATGCGTACGCCGCCGACTTGCCCACCCCGGTGCCGGCCTGCACCACCGCGATGCCGCGCGCAGGCAGGGCCGCGTCGCTGGCCACCGAGTCGTCGCCCGGCGTCACGCCCGAAAGCGTGTGCGCGATGTGCGCCGCCATCTCGCGCTGACCGGGCCGGGCGCGGTAGCCGCTGGCGTGGGCCACCACATGGTCGAACGCGGCCAGGGCCAGTGCCTCGCGCGCCAGCGGGCCGGTGGGCAGCGTCGGTGCTTCGTCGGCGGGGGGCTCAAGGGTGGTGGTGGACATGCAGCGCAGATAAGCCAAAGGCAAACCTCGATTGTCCCAGACGCCCGGGGCGGCATCGGGAACATGGTGCAATCGTCTCAACAGAACGCGCCAGACCGACCTCGAATGCCCACCATGACCACCCGTCCCCGCACAAAACGCAAGTCCGCTCCCCGCACCGCCAGCGGCAAGCTTCCGATCGACCTGGCCCTGCAAGGTGGTGGGTCCCACGGCGCCTTCACCTGGGGTGTGCTCGACCGCCTGCTCGAAGAGGAGTGGCTGGAAATCGCGGCCATCAGCGGCACCAGCGCCGGCGCCATGAACGCGGTGGCGCTGGCCGCCGGCCTCATGGACGGCGGGCGCGATGGGGCGCGGCGCGTTCTGCGCGAGTTCTGGACGCGGGTGGCCGAGATTTCACCCTTCCACACATTGCAGAGCAGTCCGCTGGGCTCGGCGTTCGGGCCGGTGCAGGCCCTCATGGCCCCCTGGCTGGCGCCCTACAAACAATTCAACGCGGCGCTGGGCAGCCAGCTCTCGCCGTACCAGCTCAACCCGCTCAACCTCAACCCGCTGCGCGACGTGCTCGTGGAGACGGTGGACTTCAAGCGCGTGTGCGCCTGCCACAAGACCCAGCTCTTCGTTGCGGCCACCCAGGTGCGAACCGGCCAGCTGCGGGTGTTCGGCCAGCACGAGCTCACCGCCGACATGGTGATGGCCTCGGCCTGCCTGCCGCTGTTGTTCCAGGCGGTGGAGATCGACGGCGAGGCCTACTGGGACGGCGGCTACGCGGGCAACCCGTCGCTGCTGCCGCTGATCACCGACAGCCCGGCCGACGACCTGCTGCTGGTGCAGATCAACCCACTGCAACGCGACACCGTGCCCAAGCGCGCGAGCGACATCCTCGACCGCATCAACGAAGTGACCTTCAACGCGAGCCTGCTCAAGGAAATGCGCACCCTCGCTCTGATGCAGCAGCTCGTGGGCACCGAGCGCCACCCCGGCGGCCCGCAGCTGTTCCAGCGCGTGCAGGACCTGCGCGTGCACATGATTGACGGCGGCGAATCGCTCGCGCCGCTGGGGGCCGCGAGCAAGACCAACACACAGTGGGCCTTTTTGTCGCGACTGCATGAGCTGGGGGTCGAGGCGGCCGAGCGCTGGCTCCTGACCCACCGGCAGGACGTGGGCCGGCGCAGCAGCTTCGACCTGTCCAGCGTGTTGCAGGCCTGAAGCGCTGCGCTGTTGTCAGTTGCGGGTTTTCAGACGCTGGTCGTAGCCCCGGCGTGCGGTGTGTTCGATGTGCTCCAGAAACACCGCGGCCACCGGCGACAGGCGCTTGCCGCGCGGGTAGAGCGTCCACCAGTTCGAGGGCACCGGAAAACCCGCCACCGGCAGCTCCACCAGACGCGCGTCCACCAGCGGTGTGGCCAGCGCGTGGCGTGACACCACCGCCAGGCCCATGCCCGCGGCCACCGCCTCTTTGATGGCTTCGTTGCTGCCCAGCTCCAGCCGCACCCGGGGCGCGAAGCCCTGCGCCGCGAAGTGGGCGTCGCACGCCAGACGCGTGCCCGAACCACGCTCGCGCATGATGAAACGCTCGTCCGCCAGATCCGCCAGTGCCAGCCGGCGGCGTGGGGCCCAGCGGTGCGCGGCCGAGGCGATCACCACCAGCGGATTGGGCAGGAAGGCGTGTTTGTCCAGGTCGATGTCCTGGGGCGGCATCGACATGATGTAGAGGTCGTCCCGGTTGTGCCGCAACCGCTCCACCACCGCATCGCGGTTGAGCAGCTCCAGCGCGATATCGATCTCGGGGTGTGCGTCGCAAAAACTCCCCAGCAGGCTCGGCACAAAGTATTTGGCCGTGCTCACCACCGCCAGCCGCAGGCGCCCGCGCGTGAGGCCTTTCATGGCGTCGATGCGCTGCTCGAACGCGGCCCAGTCGTCTTCCATCAGGCGCGCCGTCTCCACCAGGGCCTCGCCGGCCTCGGTGAGAAAAAGCCGCTTGCCGATCTGCTCGTACAGCGGCAGGCCCACGGCGTCGGCCAGCTCCTTGAGCTGCATGGACACCGTGGGCTGCGTCACATGGCAGGCGCGCGCCGCCGCCGTGATGCTCTTGTGTTCGGCCAGCGCAAGGAACAGCCGCAGTTGCCTGAAAGTGAAATTCATAGTCTTTGCTCGATGAAAACCATCAGGAGAATTGATTTTTCATTATCAAGCAGGCGCCCTAGCATCGCGGCCATGCCCAACCTGCTCGACCCCGCCATCCTGTTCTTCGTCTTCGGCGTGCTCGCCGGCACCGTCAAATCCAACCTGGAGATCCCGCCCCAGATTTCGCGCTTTCTCTCGCTCTACCTGCTGATGGCCTTGGGCCTGAAGGGGGGCTTCTCGCTCGCGAAATCCGGACTCACGCCCGAGGTGGCCACCACCCTGGGCCTGGCCGTGCTGCTCGCCATCGTCATCCCGGCCATCAGCTACCAGCTGCTCAAGCGGCGGCTGAGCGGGTTCGACGCCGCCGCCATCGCCGCCACCTACGGATCGGTGAGCGCTGTCACCTTCATCACGGCGGTGCAGTTCCTGGAGAACCAGGGCACCGCGTTCGGCGGCCACATGGCCGCGGCCATGGCCCTGATGGAGTCGCCCGCGATCATCATGGCCGTGCTGTTCGCCAACAGCATGCGCCAGCAAGCCGCACTCGGCGCAGGCAGTGGCGGCACGCTCGCCCTGGGCGCGGGCACGGGCGCACCGATCCGCCTGGGCAAGATCCTGCACGAGTCGTTCACCGACGGTGCCCAGCTGCTGCTGCTGGGCGCCATGGTCATCGGCATGCTCACGGGCGAAGCTGGGCAGGCGGTGATGGCGCCGTTCTCCACCGACTTGTTCAAGGGCATGCTGGCTTTCTTCCTGCTCGACATGGGCCTGCTGGCCGCGCGCAACATGGGCGAACTCAAGGGCAAGCCGCTGTGGCTGCTGGCCTACGCGGTGCTGGCGCCGCTGGTGCACGCCGCGATGGCGCTGGCCCTGGCCGCTGTCGCGGGTGTGAACGCCGGCAACGCGGCGCTGCTCATGGTGCTGGCCGCGAGCGCCTCGTACATCGCCGTGCCGGCCGTGCTGCGCCACGCCATTCCCGAGGCACAACCCGCGCTCTACTTCGGCATGTCGCTGGGCATCACCTTTCCTTTCAACATCGTGGTGGGCATTCCGCTCTACGTGAGCCTGGCCCAGCGCGTCCTGGGCTGAGCGGTCGGCAGCTCGGCGTGCGTTTCGGTACACTCGCCGGCCCACACGAACACTGCTGCCCCATGCCCTATTCCGTCTCCCGCCACAAGCTCACCCAGATCCTCACCGCCCACGGCTTGAAGACCGGTGATGCCGGCGGCATCGACAAGCTCTTCGGCGGCAACGACGGTTACTACTGGTTCGGTACCGTGCGCGACCTCTGCCCGCCCGGCAAGACCCTGGTCTGGGAAACCCAGTACGACATGGTCAATGCCATCCAGGCGCACGAGAACGCCACCGCCGCCGAAGACGAGATGAAGCCGCAGGTACCCAGCGCGGCCAACATCGCGGCCCTGTCCAAAGCCCTGCACGATCCGCTCTGAGTGAACCGACCCACGTTGCAAGGCATCCGGCGGCGCGTCGTCTACATCAGCCTCTACGAGCTGCTGGCCATTGCGCTGGCGGGTCTGGGCCTGATGTTGATGTCGGGCGAAAGTCTGGTGGCCAGCGGCACGCTCGCCACGGCCACCTCGGCGGTGGCGGTGGTGTGGAACCTCGTGTTCAATGGCCTGTTTGAACGCTGGGAGACGCGTCAACCGGTCAAGGGCCGCAGCGTCCAGCGGCGCGTGGCGCATGCCGTGATTTTCGAGGCCGGGTTGGTGCTGATGCTGGTGCCGCTGATCGCCTGGTGGCTGGGCATCGGCCTGTGGGAAGCCCTGGTGATGGACCTTGCCCTCGTGGTTTTTTTCCTCGTCTACACCTTTGTATTCAACTGGGCATTCGATGCGGTCTTCGGACTGCCAGCTTCGGCCCGGCCGGCATAGGGCAGGCTGAAACAGAACGCAGCTCCAAGGCCGACTGCGCCTTCTCCGCGCACGCGCCCGCCGTGGCGCTCGAGCACCCGATGCACCGTGGCCAGACCCACGCCCGAGCCCTCGAATTCGTGGTGGGCGTGCAACCGCTTGAAGGGCTCGAACAGCTGGTCGGCATAAACCATGTCGAAGCCTGCGCCGTTGTCGCGCACACAAAACTCCACCGTGCCGTCGGGCAGGGTGGATTGGCCAAAGCAGATCTCGGCGTGGGGCTTCTGCCCGGTGTACTTCCAGGCGTTGCCCAGCAGGTTCTGCACCACCACACGCATCAGCCCGCGGTCGGCCAAGACATGCATGTTGTCGTCGATGCGCCATTGCACCTTGCGCGCCGGGTCGCTGTCCTCGAGCTCACGACAGATCGAATGCGCCATGCGGGTGAGGTCCACCGCCTCCAGGCGCAACTCGGTGCTGTTCAGGTGGGCCAGCTCCAGCAGATCGGAAATGAGTCGACCCATGCGCCGTGACGAGGTGCGGATGCGGGTGACGTAGGCTCGACCCTCATCGTTGAGCAGCACGCCACACTCTTCCTCCAGCAGGCTGGCGAATCCATTGATGCTGCGCAACGGGGTGCGCAGGTCGTGGGACACGCTGTACGCAAAGGCCTCCAGTTCGCGGTTGAGCACCGACATCTCGCGCGTTCGTTCGACCACGCGTTGTTCCAGCTCTTCGTTCAGGCGCCTGAGCGCTTCCTCAGCGGTGTGCACTTCGGTGACGTCTTGCACCGTGCCCACGCTGCGCAGCGCAAGATCGCCGTCGAACTCGGTGAAGCCCGACACCCGCACATGTTTGACACGCCCGTCGGCCATGAGCAGACGGTGCACCACGTCGTAGTTTTCGCGTGCGTCGAAAGATCGCTGGTACACGTCGGTGACCAGCGTGCGGTCGTCGGGGTGCACGCTGGAGATAAAGGTTTTGTACGTGGGCTTGACCGCGGGGTCCACCTCGAAGATGCGGTAGATCTCGTCAGACCAGCTGAGTTCGTTGGTCGCGAGTTCGCGCTTCCAGCTCCCCACACGGGCCAGGCGCTGCGCCTCCTTGAGCCGGGCCTCGCTGTCCTGCAAGGCGGCTTCGGTGCGCTTGCGCAAGGTGATGTCCTGCATGGTGAACTGCATGAGCGCGCGCCCAGCCAGTTCGAAGGCCATCAAATGACCCTCGCCATCCCACTCGCTGCCGTCGGGGCGCCGATGGCGCCACTCGAACACCACAGCGCCAGACCGCATGGCCTGCGCGACGTACGCCCGGCCCTTCTCGGCCGAGGAGCGCCCATCGGGCTGCCTGCGGGTGGACACGTCCAGCGGGGACTGGTTCAACAAGGCTTCGCGCTCCGGGTAGCCATAGAGCGCCAGAGCCGCCTCGTTGCAATCCACAAAGCGGTAGGTGTTGGTGTCCATCACCAGCATGCCCAGCGGGGAGCTCTCGAACTGGCGCAGCCGCAGCACCTCGCTGGCTTCCAGCGCCGACGCCTTGCGTCCCAGGTGCACCAGCAGCGCGATGATCAGACCGCCGCTTGCCAACAGCAGGGTGATGAGGGCGGCGCTCACCTGCCGGTTGCTCTCGAAGGCTGGCGTCAATGGTGCCAGCACCGTCTGGTCGGCGATGCCGATGGCCACCACCAGGCCGAAGGGGTGCAAGCGGTACCAGCCGTAAGTTCGGGACGTGCCGTCGAGCAACCCCTCGGTGCGAAAGCTGCCGCTGCGGGACTCTCGATCGGTGAGGAAGGGTCGGTGCGCAGGCACACTGTTGCCCATGGCGCCCGCGTGGTCCAGGCTGCGGGCCAGAAAGGCCCCGTCGGGCGCAATCAGGGTCACCACGTCCTGCTCCGAAAGCTGCAAAGCCGCCAGCCGCCGAGCCAAAAAATCGGTCGAGACCATCAGTTGGACCGTGCCGTCGAACCGCCCCCCATTCAAGATGGGCCGGTTGACCACAATGGCCCAGCCCGCGGCGGTGCGCGAGTTCACCGGCTGGCTGATCAGCAGACGATCGCCGGACGCCGACTCGCGCTGGGCCTGGAAAAAGGGTTGATCTCCAATGGAGGTCGCGATCGGCTCGGCCAGGCTGTCGTAGACCACCTGGCCGTCGGCGTTGGCCACCGATATGTGGGTCACCAGACCCGGTGGCAGCGCTTGCAACACGCTCAACGCGATGTCGCCGAAAGCGTCGGGGTCGCGCAACCACTCGCGGCGCAGGTCGAGCAACTGCAGATCGAGCGTGGTGATCAGGCCGCTGACCTGCCCGCCCATGGCGTCGGCCAGGTGGATGCTGCGCTCCTCGGCTTGCAGGAGCACCTGCTGCCGCAGCAGGGTCTGGGACCGCTCGGACTGCCACCACAGGAACCCGGCCGCCAGCACCGTGAGCAGCGCCACCAGCGCCGGCATGAGACGCACGCGGGTGCTCACGCCGAACACTCGGGAGATGGACAGGTTGACGATGCGCAGCAGTCGCTCTGGGGCATGGGGGAGGCTTGAAGCAGCGGCGGTTGCGGGTATGCCAAAAATATACCCCGATGGGCATGCATCTGCGCAGCGGATTCACCCTGATGCGGGCGAAGGTGGTGCCGTAGCATCGCGGCATGTCCCGTGCAAACAAAGTCCTGCCGTTCCTCAACTGGCCGAGGCCCGATGCCGCCCTGTTGCGAGGCGAAGCCATGGCCGGTCTCACGGTGGGACTGATGGTGGTCCCGCAAGGCGTGGCCTACGCTGCGCTGGCCGGCATGCCGCTGATCACGGGCATCTACGCCTCGCTCCTGCCCGCCCTGATCGCGGTGCTCTTCAGTTCATCGGTGCGCCTGTCGGTCGGACCCACGGCACTGACCTGCCTGCTCATCAGCGCCTCGCTCAGCGGCCTGGCCACACCGGGCAGCGCGCAATGGATCGCACTGGCGGTGTGGCTGGCACTGCTCAGCGGGTTGCTGCAGATCGTGCTGGGGTTTGCGCGCTTCGGCTGGCTGCTCAATCTGGTGAACTCCCCTGTGCTCATGGCCTTCACCCAGGCCGCGGCGGTGCTCATCATCGCCTCGCAGCTGCCCGCCTTGTTGGGCCTGGGTGGCTGGGACAGCCTGGCCTGGCCGGCGCGGCTGCACCTGCCCTCGCTGGCCTTCGGGCTGGGCAGCCTGATCGCGCTGACGCTGGCGCGCCGCTGGCGCCCAGGTTTTCCCACCGTGCTGGCGGTGGTGGTGGCCAGCGCGGGTATCAGCCTTTTCACCGGCTTCGAGGCCGGCGGTGGCGCAGTGATCGGCACCCTGCCGCAGGGCCTGCCCATCCCCTACCTGCCGGGTTGGCCGGGCTGGAGCGTGCTCGGCCAGCTGGTGCTGCCCACACTGGTGATCACGCTGGTGAGTTTTCTGGAAACGGCGTCCAGCGCCAAGGTGGAGAGTGGACAACGCGGCCAGCGCTGGGACCAGGACCAGGACCTGATCGGCCAGGGCCTGGCCAAGCTGGCCTCGGGCCTGAGCGGGGCCTTCCCGACCAGCTCATCGTTCTCGCGCTCCGCGCTCAATTTGTACGCGGGCGCCCGCACTGGCTGGGCCACGGTGTTTTCGGTGGTCGTGGTGCTGGTGGCGCTGCTGGTGCTCACGCCGCTGCTGCACCACGTGCCCATGGCGGTGCTGGCGGCCATCGTGCTGGTGGCCATCCTGGGCCTGATCCAACCACGCGCCTTCGTGCAGCTTTGGCGCATTTCGCGGGTCGAGGCGGGCATAGCAGGCGCGACCTTCGCCGTGACGCTGCTGTCCGCGCCGCGGCTGTACTGGGGCGTGCTGGCCGGCGTGTTGATGGCGCTGTCCCACTTTCTCTACCTGCGGCTGCACCCGCGCATCATCGAGGTGGGCCTGCACCCCGACGGCAGCCTGCGCGACCGCCACCTCTGGCTGCTGCCGCCGCTGGCGCCCCACCTGTACGCGCTGCGCATGGACGCCGCGCTCGACTTCGCCACCGCCAATGGCTTCGAGCGGGCCATCGCCGAACACATCGCTGCCCACACGGGCACGCGCCATGTGATGCTGATCGCGCACCCGATCAACTGGATCGATGCCACCGGGGTGGAAGCCTTTGGTCGCCTGCGCCGGCAGCTCGGCGAGCAAGGCATCGAACTGCACCTGGTGGGCATCAAACTGCCGGTGGAAGCGGTGCTTCAGCGCGCAGGTCACCTGACCGAGGGCCCGCACCTGCACCTCTACCGCACCGAAGCCGAAGGTCTGCGGGCTGCACAGGCGCTGCCTTTCGAGGCAACTTGATCACCCGCCCGCATATCGCATTCAAGCGTTCCATGCACCGTGCCGATACGACAACAAGCCGTGGTGTTGGCAACCCGACATCTTGTAAGCTGGTCTTAAGTGCCGAAGAAGAGCATCAGACGTTTTGCCCGGCGGGCAACGGAATCAGGGTTGAACGAACAATGTGCTTTCTGGAGCCCCGATGACTTGCCGCGTCTTGATGGTTGACGATAACGAAAACGACCTCCTGTTCACCCGCATCGCCTTGCAGCGCTGCGGCGTCGACTACGAGATCAGCGGGTTCGAGCGGGCGCAAGATGCGCTGGACCTGCTGACCACCGACCCAGCCCATGGCATCGACATCATCTTGCTGGACATCAACATGCCCGGCATGGATGGCTTTGGCTTCCTGCGGGCCTTTGAAGCCTTGCCCAGCGCGCAGCGCGGCCACGCCGTGGTGGTGCTGCTCTCGTCCTCCTCCGACCCGGCAGACCACGCACGGGCGGCAGGCCACGCCAGCGTGCGGGGCTTTCTGAACAAACCCCTGACCCAAGCGGCCGCCGCCGGGTTGGTGCAGTTGCTCGGCACCGCATGACACTCGGCCAGACCAGCCGCCGCTGGGCTCTGGCGCTGTGGTGCGTGGGTGTGCTGCTCAGCGGTTTGTCTGGCCGGCAGGTACAGCAAGACAACCAGCGCTTGATCCGGGAACACACCGAGGCCGCCGCCGATGGCTTGAGCGAAGCCATCCAGGAACGGTTCAAGCTGTACGAATACGGCTTGCGCGGCGCCCGCGGTGCGGTGGCGGCCAGCGGCGGGATCGATGTCACGGCAGAACAGTTTCGGGCCTACGTGAACAGCCGCGACAGCGCACAGGAGTTCCCGGGCGCGCGTGGCTTCGGGTTCATCCGGCGCGTCGCTCGCAGCGACGAATCTGCCTTCATGGCCCATGCACACGATCAGGGCCAGACCGCCTTCAGCATCCGTGAGCTGGCGCCGCACACCGGGGACCGCTTTGTCATACGCCACATTTTTCCAGAGGAGCCCAACCAGGGCGCGATCGGGCTGGACATTGCCTCGGAGCCCAACCGCCGCGCTGCCGCCCTGTCGGCCTCGCGCGAGGCCCAGGCACGCCTGACCGCACCCACCACCCTGGTGCAGGCCAGCGGTCTGGCGCGCCGGGGTTTTCTGCTGCTGCTGCCGGTCTACCGCGACCTCCTGCCCAACCCCCCGCCGGCTGACCGTGAAGCAGCCACACTGGGGTGGACCTACGCGCCATTGGTGGTTGATGAAATGCTGGCCGATCTGCGACCGGATTTGAACAAGGTGGCGATCTCCCTGACAGACAGTGCCGAACAGACACCCTTCTACAAGTCTCAAGAAACGTTGGGGTCGGATCACGAAGTCGTGCGCCAGATGACCGTGCAAGGCCGTCAATGGGTCATGCGTGCCTACCCGATGCCGGCCAGCGTCGCAGCAACCAATCCCGGATCGCCCAGTCATGCGGTGCTGGTCGGGGTCGCACTGAGCAGCCTGCTGGCCCTGGGCCTGGCTCTGTTGCTGGAACGCCGCCAGCTTCAGAAAGGGCTGTTCGAACAGACACCAGCCATCGGGCCAGCGCACCGCCAGTCGGTGCGTCTGGCGACCTTTGTGCGCAGTCCCCTGGCATTGCTCGCCGGCCTGGGTTTCGCCCTGGCGTTGGCCCTGCTGGTCACCAACACCTATGTCCAGGCTCTCAAGGCCGAGCGCCAACAGGCCAGGCTCGCGTTGCAGGGCGCTGTGGACTCGCTGGCCCGAACCGCAGAGGGCAAGTACGCCGAGCGCCGGCGCAGCGTGCTGTTTCTGGCCAACACGCCGCCGGTCAAGGGCCTGGTTCGGGCCCTGCAAAACGGCGGGCTGGACGTGCTGGAGTCGTCCACCACGGCCTTGTGGCAGCGTCGCATGGAACAGATTTTCTCCGCCTACCTGGCCGCCACGCCCGAGGCTTTTCGGGTTCGCTTCATTGGCGTTGCCGATGAAGGCCGGGAAATTGTTCGGGTGGAACGGCGGGACAACCTCGTGGTGGTGGCGCCACCTTCAGGCCTGCAGCGCATGGGCGACACGGTCGACATGAAAGAGGCCCTGCGCCTGAGCGATGGCATGGTCTTTGTTTCGGACGTCAGCCTCAACCGGGAGCACGGCCAGATTGATCTGCCGCAGCGACCCACCATCCGCTACGCCACACCGGTGTTCGACGCCAGGGGTCGGGTGTTTGGCGCGATCGTGATCAACGTGGATCTGTCCGGGCGGCTGGGTGCAGTGGCACCGGGCAACGGGCCCAAGCCACTGGTGTACGCGACCAACGCGCAAGGGGATTTCGTCGCCAACCCCGATCCATCGCTGAACTTCGGCTTTGACCTGGGCCAGCGCCATGTGTGGGACGGCAGTTTCCAGCCGGCGTCGGCGCCAGATGGCTTCGCCGGCGACCAGATCCGCTGGTGGACGGGGCCGCAAGGCCTGGTCATGGCGGCTCAGTCCAGCGTGAAGGGCAACCCGGATTCGTCCATTGGCGTGCTGCATTACACCGCGACCCGGCCGGACAGTGACTTGAAGGCAGCGGCCATGAGCAGCGCCCGTGCAGGTGTGCAGCCCTTGCTCGGCGCCGGGGCCCTGGGCGCCCTGATGCTCTACCTGTACTGGGTGGGCATGCAACGCAAACTGCAGGCCCGGGAAGATCGCCTGCAACTGGCCACCATCGTCGACCAGTCACCCGACGCGATCGTGGGCCTGGACACCGAGGGTCGTGTGACATCCTGGAACCGTGGCGCACAAAGGCTCTTTGGCCACTCGGCGCAGGAGGCGGTCGGGCAAGCGCTGGATGCACTCACGATGCCCCCGGGACAAGCCGGCGAAGCGGTTCGTGTCATCGGATCGCTGCCGCGCACAGGCGATGCGCCCCCGATGGAGCTTTGGCGGCAGACACGCGACGGCCGGGCTGTGCTCGTGTCCATGACGCTTGCACGGCTGGACGACGAAAACGGCAGGCTTCTGGGCGCATCGGCCATCGTGCGCGACATCACCGACGAGCGCGCGGCGCAGCGCAAGGTGGAGGAGCTCAAGGACGGTCTGGAGCAGGAGGTGAAGGACCGCACAGCCGCCCTGGCCGAGGAGCGCGAGCGCCTGGGCAACATCCTGCGTGGCACCGACGCAGGCACCTGGGAATGGAATGTGCAGACCGGGGAGACCCGCTTCAACCAGCGTTGGGCCAGCATCATCGGCTGGCAGCTCGACGACTTGACGCCCACGACCATCGACACCTGGATGCGGTTCGCGCACCCGGACGATCTCGCCCTCTCGGACCAGCGGCTGCAGGCGCATTTCAAGGGCGACACCGATCTGTACGAATGCGAAGCACGCATGCGCCACCGCGACGGCCACTGGGTCTGGGTGCTCGACCGCGGACAGGTGCGCAGTTGGACGGTCGATGGCCAACCCGAGTGGATGTACGGCACACACCAGGACATCTCGGTGAGCAAGCAGGCCCAGGAAACCACCGCCCGCAGCGAAGCCTTGCTGCGCGGTGCCATCGACGCGGTGGACGAAGCCTTCGTTCTGTACGACCCCGAAGATCGGTTGGTCTTCTGCAACGAAAAATACCGCCAGGTTTACCCGGAAGTCGCAGATCTGATGGTGCCGGGCGCCACCTTCGAATCCATCATTCGCGCCAGCGCCCAACTGGGCGTCTACGAAGGATCGGTGGGGCGTGTGAACGAGTGGGTCGCCGAGCGGATGGAGAAACACCTCTCGGGCAACTCCGAACTGATACAGAAACGCACCGATGGGCGGACCCTGCGCATCATCGAACGACGCATGCCCGATGGCCACACCGTGGGCTTTCGCATCGACATCACCAACCTTGTGCAAGCCAAGGAGCAGGCACAGGAAGCCTCGCGCATCAAGGGTGAGTTCCTGGCCAACATGAGCCACGAAATCAGAACACCGCTCAACGCCATGATCGGCATGACCCACCTGCTGGGCGACACGCCTCTGACGGCCTACCAGGCGCAACTGTTGTCCAAATCGCAAGTGGCCAGCCGCTCGCTGCTCGGTCTGGTCAACGACGTGCTGGATCTGGCCAAGATCGAGGCAGGCGGGCTGGATCTGGACATCCGGCCCTTCAGCCCGCAGGACATGATGGGTGAGATGGACGCTTTGTTCCGCGCCCAGACCGAGGCCAGCGGCATCCGCTACACCGTCCACGTGGACCGCGAGGTGCCACCCGTGTTGCTGGGCGATGCCCAGCGCGTGCGGCAGATCTTCACCAACCTCATCGGCAATGCCTGCAAGTTCACCCAGGCCGGCAGCGTGGCGGTCACGCTGGGCATGGTGCCCACGCTGGACACCGAAGACCCGCAACAAGTGCGGATGCGCGGTGTGGTGCGCGACACCGGCAGCGGCATCGACAGCGACACCCAGGCCCGGCTGTTCACCCCCTTCACCCAGGCCGACACGTCGTCCACCCGCCGCTTCAGCGGCACCGGGCTGGGTCTGTCCATTGTTCGCAAGCTCGCCCAGATGATGGGCGGGCAGGTCGGCTTGACAAGTGCGCCGGGCGAAGGCAGCGAGTTCTGGTTCGAACTGGTGCTGCGCCGACCCTCGGCGGCCGACCTGCAGGCGCTGACGGATCTGCGCCACGACGGCCATGCCCACGCCGACGCGCCAGGCCAGTTGTTGCGCCACCTCAACCTGCTGCTGGTGGACGACAGCGAGATCAACCTCGAGGTGGCCGCGGGTCTCCTGCAGCGCGAAGGCGCGCGCGTGTGCCTGGCACGCACCGGGCGGGAAGCGCTGGAGGCCGTTCGCGCCACCCCCCACGCGTTTGACGCGGTGCTGATGGACCTGCAGATGCCCGAAATGGACGGCCTGGAGGCCACGCGGCGCATCCGGGGCGAGCTGGGCCTCGACCGCCTGCCCATCATTGCGCTGACCGCCGGGGCGCTCGCCGAGGAGCGCCAGCTCGCCTTGGCGGCGGGCATGAACGCCTTCCTCACCAAACCGCTGGATCCCGACCGGCTGGTGCGCACGGTGCACGATTGCGTGCACCACGCTCAAGACGCATCCGGGCGCCGCGGCGAACCCGCGCAGGCCGGCCCGACCGAAAGTGCACCCGACGGCTGGCCTCAAATACCGGGGGTGGACAGCGCGCAGGCCGCGCAGCGCCTGGGTGGTGATCTGGACCTGTGGCTGAAATCGCTCCAGCGCATGTTCAGCGAGGTTGGTGCGTGGGCGCGCGACGACTCGGACCTGCCCGCCGACGTGGACGCGCGGCGCACCCTGGCGGCACGGCTGCACAAGCTTCGCGGAATGGCCGGCACGCTGGGCATCACCGGCATCATGGAGCAGGCCCGCGAGTTGGAAACCGGTCTGCTGCAGCCCACCCCGGCCTCGGACTTGCCCGCCGTGTGGCGGGCGCTGCAGAGCGCACTGGCCACGTTGCAACGGCACTGCGAACCCGTGCTGCAGGTGGCGCGCCAGTCGGGCGTGGCCAGCTCGGCGGGTCAGGTCGAGGCGAGCGAGGCCGATCTGGCGCAACTGCTCGACCTGCTGCAACGCCAGGACCTGGACGCATTGACCTGGTGGCGCACCCGAGCGCTCTGGCTGCAAGGCCGGTTTGGCGTCACACTCTTCGAACGCGTGAGCCACCTGCTCGACGAACTGGATTTCGCAGGCGCCAGCGTGGCCCTGACCGACACGCCCCCGCCCAAGGAACAGCAGCCATGACATTTCCTGTCTCAGGGGAACCCGCCCTGAACGACCCTGCGCCGCGAGCCGCGACACTGCCCGACATCCTGATCGTGGACGACGATCCCGGCATGGTGCAGACGCTGGCCCGCGTGATCCGGCCACTGGGCCGGCTGCGCTTTGCCACCCAGGGACTGGATGCGCTGCGGCTGATGACCGAGGCACCGCCAGACCTGGTGCTGCTCGACGCCCAGATGCCCGGTATGTCGGGCTTCGAGGTGCTCGAAGCCATCAAACGCGACCCCAGACTCACCGACATTCCCGTGATCTTTGTCACGAGCCAGGCCGAGGCCCAGTTCGAGCAGACCGGGCTGGAAAAAGGCGCAGCCGATTTCATCGCCAAGCCGATCCGGCCGGCCATCGTGCAGGCGCGCGTGCGCACCCAGTTGCGGCTCAAGCAGGCCAACGATGCGCTCAAGCAGGTGGCCGCCATCGACCGCGTGAACCTGGCCGAAGCGCTGAACGAACTGCGTGAGAGCCACGCCCAGCTGCAACAGTCGGCCGAAGAACTCCAGCTGGCCAACGAAGGCCTGCTGCAGTTCGTGCGCATCAGCTCGCACGACCTTCGCGAGCCCTTGAACACCGTGGTGCAGTTTGTCGGGCTGGTGGAAGACGACCACGGCGCTGGTCTGCCCGAGAATGCGCGTCACTATCTGCGGCTGGTGCGCAGCGCCGGTGAACGCATGCGCACGCTGCTCGACGACGTGGTCCGCTACGCACGCCTGCAGCGCGGCGAAACCGAGCCCCCAACCCTGGTGGCGCTGGAGCCGCTCATGGCCGAGCTCGGCCAGGCGCTGGCGGCGCAGCTCGCGGCCAGCGGCGCCGAATTGCGCATCGACCCATTACCGGCGGTTCAAGGCCACGCGAGCCTGCTGTCCCTGTTGTTCCAGAACCTGCTGTCCAACGCACTCAAGTTCATGCCACCCGACCGTGCACCGCGCATCGAGATCACAGCGGGCAGCAACGAGGGCATGGTCACCATCACCGTGAAAGACAACGGCATCGGCATCAGCGCCGAGGGCATCGAGCAGCTGTTTCAGCCCTTCGCCCGCCTGAACCTGCGGCGCGAATTCGAAGGCTCGGGACTCGGCCTGGCGATCTGCCGCCAGATTGCCGAAGCCCACGGCGGCACAATCAGCGTGCGCTCACGGCAGGGCGAGGGCTCGGCCTTCGCGGTCACGCTGCCCCTGGCTTGAGGGCATGGTGGCGCCCGGGAGCCGGGCCCCGGACACGATGCCGTCCAGGATGTCGGGAATCTCAAACAGCGCCTGGTTGTCCATGGCCCGCACGCTGGTGCGGAATTCGTCCAGGCGGGCGAGCAACTCGTCCACCGCGCGGTCGATGGTTTTGAAACTGCGGTGGACGATGCCCAGGTGGTGCTCGGTGATCCACTGCGCGTTGTAGCGCTCTTGCGGCATGGTCCAGGCGTTGTCGACCACGATCACCGGCAGGCCGAGCTGCACCGCCTCGCTGATGCTGCCCGGACCGGGCTTGCCGATGAAGAAGTCGGCCAGCCGCATGTAGCGCGGGATGTCGGAGGCAAACCCCACCACCAGCCGCGGCGCACCGGGCGGCAGGGCGCGCAGCTGCGCTGCCAGCGCCTTGTTGTGACCACACACCAGGATGAGCTGGGTGGACGCGCCCAGCCGTTTGGCAATGCCCAGCATGGCCTTGGAGCCGTGGCCGCCAAACAGCACCAGCGCGGTGGGCCGGGCCGGGTCCAAACCCAGGCGGCGCATCTCGCTGGCGCGGTCCAGCGCGGTCGCTTCGTAAAACTCGGGGCGGATGATCATGCCGCTGGTGGCGTGAACGCGCTCGGGGGCGTGACCCAGGTCGTGTGCCTGCGACACAGCGCGCGCGCTGCCGCAAATGAAGTGCTGAGGCTGGCTGCGCTCGATCCAGAAGTGCGGCGGGATGTCGGCCAGGTCGGTGAGCACCGTGGCGTAAGGCACGCCCGGCAGCGTGCTGGCCAGGCTCTCGAACATGGCGCGGTTGAAGTTGGGCACCAGCGAAACCACCAGATCGGGCTCGGTCTGCAACCAGTGCTGCTCCAGCGCCTTGACCAGGGAGGTGTGGCCCCACCGGATGAGGCCTTGCAGGATCTTGAGCTCCTGCGCCATGCCGATGGTCCAGCCGCGGGCCAGGCGCTTGTTGTACCAATCTTCGGGCGCGCTGCCGGTCATCTTGCGAAAGCGGTCCTGCGGATCGAGCACCTCGAACAGGTTGACCAGCCGCACGCGCCAGCCACGCGGGTGCCGCGCGAGCGCCGATTGCAGCGCCAGCGCAGAGGCACGGTGGCCGCCGCCGGCATTGAAATAGACCAGATCGATGGTGGTGGGTCCGGGGGCTGGGGTGGGCGTGGCTGGGGGCATGGCGCACTCGCTGGATGACACAGGCACAGCGGCAGGGGCTGCACCAGCAGGCTCCAGTAGAGCGCTCTTGTGTGACAACACGGTTTCAATCGACCCCGCGGGTGGGCACCTGCGCGTCAGGCACTGCGCGCAACGGCGACGACAATGGCGGCCCGATTCACCACCGCAGGAGCCCCGTCCATGAAAGCCGCCTGGTACCGCCGCAATGGCCTGGCCAAAGACGTTCTGGAGGTGGGCGAACTGCCCACGCCGCAACCCGGCCCGGGCGAGGTGCGGGTGAAATTGCACAGCTCCGGGGTCAACCCGTCGGACGTGAAATCGCGGCTGAAGCGGCCACTGATCGCCGAGCGCATCGTGCCGCACAGCGACGGCGCAGGCGTCATTGATGCCGTGGGCGAGGGCGTGCCCACCAGCCGTGTGGGCGAGCGGGTGTGGCTCTGGAACGCGCAGTGGCAGCGCCCCATGGGCACGGCCTGCGAACAGGTGGCGCTGGCAGCGCAGCAAGCCGTGCCCTTGCCCGACGGGGTGGATTTCGACGCCGCCGCCTGCTTCGGCATCCCGGCCCTCACCGCCATCGAGGCTGTTCGCCTGGCCGGCCCGCTGCAGGGCAAAACAGTGCTGATCACCGGTGCCGGCAACGCGGTGGGCCACTACGCCACCCAGCTCGCGGCGATGCAGGGCGCCACCGTCATCGGCACAGCCGGCGCACCGGCGCGCCAGCAACACGCGCGCGACGCGGGCGCGGCACACGTGATCGACTACCTGCGCGAACCGGTGGCCGCCGCCGTGGCCGACATCACCGAAGGCCGGGGTGCGGACGTGGTGATCGACATGGATTTTTCCAGCACCGCCGCCCTGCTGCCGCACAAGGTGCTGAAGCCCCATGGCCGCCTGGTGTGCTACGGCTCCAACCAGCCCGGCGAGGTGGTGGTGGACTTTCGCACGCTGCTGTTCGACTCGATCCAGCTGGTGTTCTTTCTGGTCTACGAGCTCTTGCCCCAAGACCGCGCCAGCGCCATCCAGACCCTCGACCAGTTGCTGCGCGCCGGGCGGCTGCGGCACACCGTGGGACAGACCTTTGCGCTGGACGACATTGCCGCAGCGCACGAAGCGGTGGAGGCCGGGCGGGTGGTGGGCAATGTGGTGATCCGCCTCTGATCAGGTCACCGTGCGGAACACCGCGCGCAGGGTTTCCAGCCGGGGCGGTTTGCTCAGCAGGTGGTCCACATGCGGCGGGCACTCGCCCTCTTCCTGCATGCGCCGACCCCAGCCGGTGAGCATCACCACCGGCGTGCCGGGTGACGCGGCCTTGATGGCGGCGGCCACCGAGCGGCCATCCACCTCGGGCATGCCGAGATCGGTGATGACCACATCAAACACCTGCGCACCGAGCGCCGCCTGGAACACCGCAATGCCCTCCTGGCCACCGGCCGCGGTGGACACGCTGTGCCCCTCAGCGGTCAGGGTTTCGGACAGCGAGCGCAGCAGCAGCGGATCGTCGTCCACCAGCAGGATCTTCAGCGCTCGCGACGGGACCGACGGATCGACCGCAATCACCTCGGGCAGCTCCACCTCGGCGTGCGCTGGGAATCCCAGGCGGATCGTGGTGCCCTCACCGGGTGTGCTGTCGATGGTGATCTCGGCCCCATGGCGCTGCATGCTGCCGTAGACCATGGCCAGGCCCAGCCCGGAGCCGCGCTGGCCCTTGGTGGTGAAAAACGGCTCCAGGCAGCGCCGCTGGGTCTCAGTGTCCATGCCGATGCCGGTGTCGGCCACCTCCAGCTGCACACGCATGACCCCGTCGGCCAGCACCACACGCCGGGTTCGAAGGGTCAGCGTGCCGCCCTCGGGCATGGCGTCCACCGCGTTGAGCACGAGGTTGGTCACGGCATCGCGGATCTCGCCCTCCATGACGAAGACGGGTGAGAGCAGCTCGCCCAGGTCGAGCGCGATGTCGATCGAGATGCCCGCTTGCTGCGGCATGTCGCGCCAGCGCGCGCGGGTGAGGTCCAACACCTGTTTGACAAGGTGGTTGAGATCGACCGGGCGGCGCCGCACGCCGGCGTCACTGGGTCGGTAGAAATCGCGCATGCGCGCCACGGTCTCGGCCACGTCGTCGATGGCCAGCTGCACCGTCTGCAGCTGGGCGCGCCCGCGTTCGCTCAGCGCCGATTCGTTGACCAGCAGCGATTCCGTGTAAAGCGCCACCGGCGAGATCGCGTTGTTGATGTCGTGCGCAATGCCGCTGGCCATCTGCCCCAGCACGCGCAGGCGTTCTTGCTGCAGCACCACCTGCTGCGCCTCGCTCAGCTCGTCGTAGGCCTGTTGGAGCGAGCGGTGCAGCCGGGCCTGGCTGGCTGCCAGCGCCACGTGTTCGGCGAGCTGGCGCATGAACTCGCATTCGCCGCTGTCAAAGCCGTGGCCCTGCGCCCGACCGGCCACCAGCACACCCAGCACCTCGCCCTGCGCCTGCAACGGTGCAAACACCGCCGATCCCAGGCCCGCATCCGCCAACTGCTGAAGCCACGCATACGGTGAATCGGCCAGCACCGGCTCGTACAGCAGTTCACCGCCGGTGCAGCGCGATAGACCGCTGTCGGCCGCGCTCAGGACATCGCCCTCGCGCAGCTCGACCTGCGCGCCACGCGAAGCACCCTGCGTGCCCAGGTGGGCCACTGTGAAGGCCTGGGTGGACGGGTCGAACAACAAAGCCGCCGAGAAAACCGTCGAGAAACGGGACTCGATGTTGTCGCAGACCACGTGAAAGATGCGGTCGAGATCGAGGCGTTCTTCGGTTGCGCGGGCGATGTGGTTGAGCAGCTCGGTGCGCGAAAGCTGCAACTGCAGCCGGGCCTCGGCTTCGACCCGCCCGGTCACGTCCTGCACCGTCCCGCTGACCGAGATCACCGCGCCGTTGGCGTCGCGCCGCGGTTCGTCCATGTTTTCCTCGAACCAGCGCTGTGTGCCATCGGGCAGTAAGCAGCGGTAGGTCCAGCTGCGGGCGGTACCGTCCCGCAGGCACTGGGTCATCGTGTTCAGGTATTCGGCCCGGTCATCCGGATGGACCCGCTCCAGCGTCTCTTCGATGCTTGGTGCACCGGCGGCGGGGTCGAGACCGGTCAGGGCATAGAGGCTCGCCGACCAGACCGCCGTTCGGTCGAGGGCACTCCGCTCCCAGCTGCCCATGCGGGCCAGCGACTGCGAGCGCGCCAGGCTGGCCTGCGATGCCTGCACCGCGATCAGGGCCTGTGCGCGCTGCTGCTCCATGGCCACCTGGTCGGTGATGTCCATCGCCACCACCAGCTCGGCGTCGATCCCGTTGTAGTTCAGGGACTGGGTGGTGATGTCGACCGCAATGGATGTGCCATTCTTGCGCCGGTGCATCCACGTGCCGACGCGCTCGCGACCGTCGGGCGAGACCTTGGCTGTGCGGCTGTGCAACCGGATCTTCTCGCTCTCCGTGCGGATGTCGTCGATGGTGAGCGCGAGGAATTCCTCCCGGCTGTAGCCGTACTGATCGATGGCGGCATTGTTGACTTCGAGGAATGCACGGGTGGCTCTGTCGAACACCCACATGGGGTGCGGGTTGCCCAGAAACAGCAACTGAAAACCGCCGCGCAACCGGGCTTCCTTTTGCTCGCTCAGCTTGCGCTGTGTGATGTCGCGCTCGATCGCCACCCAATGCGTGACCCCGCCGCTTTCGTTCGCAACCGGCACGATGTTGAGCTCCTGCCAGAACTCGGTGCCGTCCTGGCGGTAATTGATCAGCTCCTCGCGGACCGGCTGCAAGCGCTCGACGCTGCTGCGGATGCGGTCCAGTGCATCGCGTTGCGTCTTGGGGCCTTGCAGCATTCGAGGACTCTTCCCGATCGCCTCCGCAGCGCTGTAACCGGTGATGCGCTCGAACGCCTCGTTCACATACAGGATGCGCGGGCCCGGTGAATTGACAGCGTCGGCATCGGTGATGAGAACGATGTCGTTGACCTGAGACACACAGGTTTCCAGCAGCATCAGGCGCTCTTCGCGGATCTTGCGCTCTGCCGCCCGCTGCAGCTGGTCCAGCGCTGCTGCCAGGCTCTCGCCGATGGCCGTGAGCAGGCGACTTTCCCCGTCCAGAAAGTACATCGGTTCGTCAGCCATGAGCACCAGGGCCAGCGGCACCTGACCTTTGGGCACGATCGGCACCGCGGCCACCGCCTTGTAGCCCCGGCGCACCGCCGTGGCCGCCCAGCTGCCCATGTTCGCGTCGTTGGCAATGTCGTTCGACACCACCAGCTCGCGCGTGCGCAAGGCCGTGGGCACGGGCGAGGGGTAGGTGTCCACTTCCACCCCGGCGCGGTTGAGCAAGTCGGTGTAACCGTCGTCGGCGCCCGCGCTCGCCAGTGCCGTCAGGGTGCGTTTGTGCGGGTCCATGCTGGCCACCCAGGCCATGTGCAGCTCACCCTCGTCCACTGCGATCTGGCAGATGCGCTGGAGCAGGGCGTCCTGCGAGTCGGCCGCGACGATGGCCGCGTTGATCTGGCTCTGCACCACGTACATGCGGCGCAAGCGGTGTTGCTCGGTGATGTCCTGCAGCGCGCCGGCGTACACCAGGGGCGCGCCGCTCGCATCGCGCTCCACGAAGCCAAACCCATCCACCCAGCGCAACGCCCCATCGGTGCGCACGATGCGGTATTGCAGGCGCAGCGGCTTGCCACCGCCGAAGAGCATGTCGCGGTGAGACGCCACGAGCGCCTTGTCGTCCGGGTGAATCATGGCCTGGTAGGTCTCCACCGGGACTGGACCCATGGCAGGGTCCAGGCCGAGCAGCTCGTAGATGGTGTCCGAGGCGGTGTAGAGCCGGGTCTTGAGATCGAGCTGGTAGAAACCCACGCGCGTGATCTGCTGTGCCTTGACCAGCTGCGCCTGGTTCTTGACCAGCTCGGCGAGCATGGCGTCCAGACCTTGGTCGAGTTCCGCAAACTCCCTACCCGCTCCAGCGGGCAGCGGCGCAGAAGCTGGCTGGTTGCG
>JANPKR010000367.1:0-3726 GCA_031426175.1 Hydrogenophaga sp.
GCCTCGGCCTTGTAACTCGACAAGCGGATCTGGCGGTGCACAGCGCCTTCGAGTTGGTCCAGCGCCTGAATCGACATCTGCACGTTGTTCTTGGAAAAGGCCAGCGGGGTGTTGAGCTGGTGTGCCACACCCGCCACCATCTGCCCGAGCGAAGTCATCTTTTCCGATTGGGCCAGGCGCTGTTTGGTGGCGTCGCTTTCGCGGGCCTGGCGCTCAATGACGGTCTGTGCTCGCCGCACGATGCTCAACAGAACGACATACAGCAGTGCAAGCAGACCAGCCACGATGAGCAATTGCCGATTGGAGCTGCCTTTCACCTGTTGTTGGTCGGAAGCGGCCTGGTGTTCGAGGCGGCTCTCGTTGTTCAGTGCCACCAGCTTGAATTCGTTGGATGTGGCCTTGATCTGCCCCAGGAAAGGTGTCACGTCGGCATACACCTCGAAAACTCCCACGACCTTCTGGCTGCCCGGCTCGATCACAGGCAGATAGCTGGCGATCAGGTCGCGGTTTTCCACCACGCCCTGCAAGGCGCTGAATTTGTCGCGGAAGGTGAGTTCGCTGATGGACTTGCTGTCGCGGGCGGCTTGCCAGGCCGGGCTGGCCGACTTGTCTTCGCCAACCTGCGCCAGCTCGGTCGAGTAGATGGTGATACCGCTCAGGTCATACACCTTGATCTTGAAAATGGTGCTGCCCTGCATGGTTTCGCGCACCCGCGCATCCAGTGGTTCAAAACTGGCCAGGGCCTTCAACCTGGCGCCGGTTTCCTTGAAGCAAGCCTTCTTGTCTGGTGTGGGGCCGGATTTGCCTTGCGCGTCCACCGCATCGGGCCTGGCTTTGCAAATCGAAAAGTCGACCGTGCTGCTCTCGGCCAGGTAGGGGGAAAGGTCACTGGCCCACAAGGCGTTGGAGAACAGGCGCGTCAGGTTGAGGTTGCCTTGTTCGTTCACGGCCAGCAGATCGCGACGCGCTACCGTGTCGGCGCGGGTCACAAAGTCACTCTGGATGCTGGAGAGCATCTGCGCCCCGCTGGTCTGCACACGCTGGAAGAAGTTGGACTGGCGGTGCTCGAAATACATCAAGGTTGTGGCAACCACACCAAACGCCACCAGACTGGTGGCGGTGAAGTAGCGGGTCAGGCGAAAGTAGTTGGTCATGGGATTTCCAGCAAGCATGTTGAAACCGGGGGCAACGTCCGTGGCCATGGGCGCGCAGGCGGCGTTGGTGGGGTGGCTCGAATGCTAGGTAGGGGTATGAAATCGCCCCATACTCCCGGTGAAGTATTTCGCGAGGGAAGCTCGACGCATCGGTGACATATGTCATGGCAGCAAGAGAAAACTGCGTGCACCGAGGGCCCTGTGCCGCCGTGCAGTTCCGCCTGCGCCATGTGGCACACTCCTCCCGCTTTTTTCAACCCACCGACATGCGCCCCAGAGGCGAGCAGAGCCACAGATGCAGAACATCGTTGCGCAGATCGCGCAGAAAATCCGGGTCGGCGTTCACCAGGTCCAGGCCGCTGTGGACCTCATCGACGGCGGAGCAACCGTTCCTTTCATCGCGCGCTACCGCAAGGAAGCCACCGGCGGGCTGGACGACATCCAGCTGCGCGAACTGGCGTTTCGCCTGGACTATTTGCGCGAACTGGAAGCCCGTCGAGAAACCATCCTCAAGAGCATCGACGAGCAGGGCAAGCTCACGCCCGAGCTGCGCGCCGCCGTGCTGCTGGCCGCGACCAAGCAGGAACTGGAAGACCTCTACCTGCCGTTCAAGCAACGACGCCGCACCAAGGGCCTGATCGCCCGGGAGTTCGGCATCGAGCCGCTGGCCGACAGGCTCTGGGCCGATCCGACGCTGGACCCCGCTGCCGAGGCCGCGGCTTTCACACGCCCACCCGAGGTGCTGGACGACGGCAAACCCGGTGCCGACTTCTCCACCGTGCCCGCTGTGCTCGATGGCGTGCGCGACATCCTGAGCGAGCGTTGGGCCGAAGACGCCGCGCTGCTCCAGAACCTGCGCGAATGGCTCTGGGCCGAGGGCCTGCTCAAGAGCACGTTGGTGGCGGGCAAGGACGAAAACGCGCCCGAGGTGGCGAAGTTTCGTGACTACTTTGACTACGATGAACCGATTTCCCGTGTGCCCTCGCACCGCGCGCTGGCCGTGTTTCGCGGTCGCTCGCTGGAGATCCTGGATGCGAAGCTGGTGTTGCCTGAACCCGTGGAAACACCAGCTTCGAATGGCTCGGCCCGAACGGTGGTGCCGAGCCTGGCCGAAGGCCGCATCGCCCTGCAGCTGGGCTGGAGCCACCAGGGCCGCAAGGCCGACGACCTGCTGCGCAAGTGCGTGGCCTGGACCTGGCGCGTGAAGCTCTCGCTGTCCAGCGAGCGCGACCTGTTCGCCCGCCTGCGCGAGAGCGCCGAGGCGGTGGCGATCAAGGTGTTCGCCGACAACCTGCGCGACCTGTTGCTCGCCGCGCCCGCCGGGCCCAAGGTGGTGATGGGCCTGGACCCGGGCATCCGCACCGGTGTGAAGGTGGCGGTGGTCGACGCCACCGGCAAGCTGGTGGACACCGCCACGGTGTACCCCCACGAGCCCCGGCGCGACTGGGACGGCGCGCTGCACACGCTGCGCCTGCTCAGCGACAAACACGGCGTGAACCTGATCGCCATTGGCAACGGCACCGCCAGCCGCGAGACCGACAAGCTGGCCGCCGATCTGATGAAGCAACTCGCCCGACCCGAGGTCCAGAAGGTGGTGGTGAGCGAGGCCGGTGCTTCGGTGTACTCCGCCAGCGAATTCGCGTCACAGGAAATGCCCGACGTGGACGTGAGCCTGCGTGGCGCGGCCAGCATCGCGCGCCGCCTGCAAGACCCGCTGGCCGAGCTGGTGAAGATCGACCCCAAGAGCATCGGCGTGGGCCAGTACCAGCACGACGTGAATCAGAGCGAACTCGCCCGCACGCTGGACGCGGTGGTGGAGGATTGCGTGAACGGCGTGGGCGTGGACCTCAACACCGCCAGCGTTCCGTTGCTCTCCAAAGTGTCGGGCCTGTCCGGCAGCGTGGCCAAGGCCGTGGTGCGCTGGCGCGAGGCGCACGGTGCGTTCAAGAATCGCCAGCAGCTCATGGACGTGGCCGGCCTGGGCGCCAAGACCTTCGAGCAGAGCGCGGGCTTCCTGCGCATCCGCGGCGGCGACAACCCGCTGGACATGACCGGGGTGCATCCCGAAACCTACAGCGTGGTCGAGCAGATCATGACAACCACGGGCAAGGCGGTGGCCGAACTCATGGGCCGCGCCGGCATGCTCAAGACCCTGCGCCCGGAGCTGTTCGCCAACGAGCGTTTCGGCGTGATCACCGTGAAAGACATCCTGGGCGAACTGGAGAAACCTGGCCGCGACCCGCGCCCGGACTTCCAGGTGGCGCGCTTCAACGATGGCGTGGACGACATCAGCGACCTGCGCGAGGGCATGATCCTGGAGGGCACGGTGAGCAACGTGGCCCAATTCGGCGCCTTCATCGACCTGGGCGTGCACCAGGACGGGCTGGTGCATGTGAGCCAGCTGGCGCACAAGTTCGTCAACGATGCGCGCGAAATCGTCAAGACCGGCGACATCGTCAAGGTCAAGGTGATGGAGGTCGACGTGGCGCGCAAGCGCATCGGTCTGTCGATGAAGCTGGGTGATGCACCTGGTGGTGCAGCGGGGCGTGGCGCGGGGCAGGGCGCAGGCCCG
>JANPKR010000368.1:0-6350 GCA_031426175.1 Hydrogenophaga sp.
CCTGTTGCCATTGGCGCAGCTCGTCGCGCAGCTCGGAGGACAGTTCACCAACGGGGCACAGTGGCGAGTAGACGGGCAAGGGTGGGATGCCGGGCCCCAATCGCAAGGCATCAAGCTCTTGCCATACCCACCCTGGTTGGCGCAGACGGTCTTGCTCGGTAGCAACGCGGTCCACGCCGTAAGTGGCGCAGAGCGTGGCAGGTTTCACAGAACTGGGCCAACCTGGGCGGCGTATGTCTCTCCCCATGGTCATGCGCTGACTGGTCAGTCCGAGCAAGGCCGTGAGCAGGATCATCGCCACAGAGCCCGCCAACGGCAGCACCAATCCATGGCGCACATGCAACCAACCGTTGAGCCCAACCACCACCGCGATGAGTGCGGCACTCAGGGCTGCGCCTGACCACAGTCCCAGACTCGGCAGCAGCAGTGCGAGCAAAAGGCTGGACGCCACCAGAACCACCAATTCGTAGCCCAGCGCGTAGTCGGGCTTCACAGGCAAGTGCCCGTCGAGGAGCCCAGTGATCAGGTTGGCGTGGGCTTCCACGCCAGGATAGTTGGCGCCCACGGGCGTCGCACGCAGGTCTTTCAGGTCGGGGGCTGTGGTGCCCATCAACACGATCCGGCCCTGAAGTTGCCCCGAAGGCACGCGACCCGACAAAAGATCGATGGCGGAGACATACGTGAACGAGCCACCTTCGGGGCCACCGCGTCCGCGGTACGGCACCAAGGCCGACACACGTTCGTCCACCGGGATGGCGAGTGTCTGCCCCCTGTGCTCAAGGTGCAGGCTCTCCAGACCACTGACACGGCGGCTCAGCATGAACCCCGTCGCAAAACCGGGCTCCACCGGCGGCGAGCCCAGCACACGGCGGAAAACAGCCAGCGCCAACGACTCGTAAGTCTGGCCCTGGTGCTCCGCCAGCAGGGGCACGGAACGCACCACGCCGTCGCTGTCGGGCAAGGCGTTGAAAGCACCGGCCCGTGGCACAGCCTGAGCGAGTTCGGAGATGTTGGACTCGAATGTGTCCCAGCGGGTGATGCGCACCGGCCGGCCGCGCAGCAGCTCACCGCTCATGACCGGGGCCGGCAGCACGCCCGTGTTGCGGGCGCCAGGCACGTTGCTGAAGAAGTAACCCAGCACCACGGGACGTTCGCGCAGCGCGTTGGCCAGGGCGGTATCGCCGCCGGCCTTGGGGTCGGGCTTGGGAAACACAATGTCGAAGCCAAGCACAGCGATCTTTTGCTGCTCGAACAACGTGTCCACCAGGCGTGCCAGTTCAGCGCGAGGCCAGGGCCATGGACCGATGGCGGCGAGGCTTTGGGAATCGATATCGACGATCACCACCCGCGGCTCCAGCGTGCCGGGCATGGCAGCCCTCAGGCGCAGGTCGTAGGCGGTGTCGTCGAGTCTGCGCAGTGCGTTGGTCGGGATGATGCCCAGGGCATGCAGAACCGCCAGCACGAGCGGAACGAGCAAGAACAAAACGCGCAGACTGCGCTGTTTCAGTGTCTGCGGCATGGCGGACTGCACGAATGGCCTGAGACCGAGGTGGTCAGGCGCCGCCGGGGTTCGTGAGAGGCGGGAGGCCGGGACGTGCTTATTGCTGCACGAACTGCATCTTGGTGCCAGCCAGTTCCAGCATGTCGCCGTGACGCAGGTTCACCGCATCGGTACCGATGGGGTTGCCATTGATGGTGGGCTTTTGCACGCCTTCGACCATGGCCACCACGAAACCATGCGGGCGGCGGGTGATGGCGGCCACAGCCACACCGGGTTTGCCGATGGTGGTGACCACTTTCACCAGGGGCACTTCGCGACCGGCTGCCGTTCCCGACATGACCTTGATGGCGGCGTTGGCCACAACCATGGCCACCGTCGGCTCTGGTGGAACCACCG
This sequence comes from Hydrogenophaga sp., assembly GCA_031426175.1. Lineage (GTDB taxonomy): Bacteria > Pseudomonadota > Gammaproteobacteria > Burkholderiales > Burkholderiaceae_C > Hydrogenophaga. Next base: position 1,898 of record JANPKR010000368.1, read on the forward strand.
CGCCGGCGCTGATCACCATGGTTTTCTCATGGCTCTCGTTCGCGCCTTCGTGCACAAACTTGATCTTGTACTTGCCGATCTCGACCGTGTCGCCGCTTTGCAGCTGCTGCTTCTTGATCGCCTTGCCGTTGACGTACGTGCCGTTGGTGCTGTTGAGGTCTTCGAGGAACACGTCCATGCCGGACATCTGCATGACGGCGTGTTCACCACTGACGGCCAGGTTGTCGATCACGATGTCGTTGTAAGGACGGCGGCCGAGCGTGGTGCGGTCTTTGGTGAGCTGCACTTCCTTGATGACGACACCGTCGATGGAAACGATCATTTTCGGCATGGCCGACTCCTCTGGAACCTGTAGATATGTTGGTCGAAAACGGAATCACTTACCCAGCATGCGCGAAAGTATTCCTTTGCGCACCGGCTTGGAACGAGCATACGCCAGTATCACCGATATGTTGTCCCGCCCTCCGCTGTCGTTGGCGGCATCCACGAGAGCCTGGGCTTTTTCTTCGAGCGTGCCAGCCGTTACAAGTATGGCGGCGATGCGTTCGTCGCTCATCATGTCGCTCAGTCCATCCGAGCAAAAAAGGTAGAGATCCTCATCTTCGACCCGGTATTCGTTGACTTCGAGCAACACCGTGTCCTCCACGCCGAGGGCTCGGGTCACGAGGTTTTTGTGGGTGGCGTATTGAGCCTGCTCCAGCGAAATCAGGCCGGCATCGATTTGCTCCTGCAACAGCGAATGGTCGCGGGTGATCTGCACAAAGCTGCCTTCGCGCAAGCGGTAACAGCGCGAGTCGCCCACGTGCCCGATCATGACGCGCGCGTCCAGGAACACACCCATCACGAGGGTGGTGCCCATGCCGGCGTACTGCGGATTGGAATTGGCAGCGTTGAAGATGGAGCGGTTGGCGTTGTCGATGCAGATTTCCATGGCGCGGCGCAGCTCGCGCACGCTGGCCTCATTGCCTCCCTCGGCCATCCACCGCCCCAGCTCGGTCTTGATGAAGGTGGTGGCCATCGCACTGGCGACTTCGCCGGCGTTGTAGCCCCCCATGCCGTCTGCCAGGACAGCAATCTGGTTCTCCGCATCCAGCGACACGGAGTCCTCGTTGTTGTCCCGAACCAGTCCCGGATCGGTCAGACAAAAATACTCAAAATTCATAGAGTTCAAGTTATACCCGCAGAACGATGCTGTCTTTTCAGGAGCCGCGTGACGAAGCGGGCGGCGGCGTGACAAGGGTGGCAGCCATGGCGTTTTCCGATGCGTGCGGGAAGGCGTGCGTGGCCTCAAAGCGGCTCTCACTTTCTGCAGATGCTTGCAGATCAGGAGCCGGAGAGGCTGCATCGTTCCCGGCATTCATGCAGCGCCGAAGCTGGGCAGCCAGCTCAGCTCCAGTCTGGAAACGATCACCGGGTGACTTGGCCAGGGTGCGATGCAGCACGTCAGCCAAGGCTTGCGAGAGTTCGGGTCGCAGGCTGCGCACACTGGGTGCTGGCTGGTTGGCGATCTGGTACATGAGCGCAGCCATGGAGTCTCCCTTGAGCGGCAGGCTGCTGGTCAGCAACTGAAACAGCATCACACCCAGCGAGTAAAGGTCGGAGCGGCCGTCCACGTGCAGGCCGGCGAGTTGCTCGGGCGACATGAAGCTGGGCGTGCCCAGCACCATGCCGGTTTTTGTCTTGCTGGATCCGGTGATGCGCGCGATGCCGAAGTCGGTCACCTTGACCGACTGCGTCGCAGCATCGAACATCACGTTGGCGGGCTTGATATCGCGGTGCACGACCTGCTGTCGATGGGCGTGCTCCAGGGCCAGCGCCACTTGCTCACCGATGCTCAGAACAGTGGCCACCGGCAACAGGTTTCCCGGGCGCGAGTACTCCACGAGATCACGACCCGGCAGGAACTCCATGGCGATGAAGGCGAGATCGTGCTCTTCACCCGCATCAAAAATGGTGACGATGTTGGGGTGCTGCAGCCGGCCAGCGGTTTCGGCCTCGCGAAAGAACCGTTCGCGCACATCGACCAGTTCTGAACCCTCGAACTCGGCACTCAGCGCCAGTGTCTTGATGGCCACCGTGCGACCGATCTTCGGGTCGCGTCCCTGATAGACCACACCCATCGCGCCCTTGCCCAGTTCCTTCTCCACCTGGTAGCGACCCAACATGGGTTTTTCCACGCCGCCGTTGTCCAGCAACAGCGTGCCGCCCGGGTGCTGCGAGCCACCGCCGAGCACCACGGTTTCCGACAGGTTCTTCGCGCGCTTCAGGCGCCGCTGCACGTCGGCATCATTGCGATCGAGCTTGGCCATGTGTTCATAGACCGCCTCGGCCTTGTTGAACTGGCGCTTGCGCTCGAAGTCCAGCGCGAGGTGCTTGAGGTTGTCCATGAGCGCATCGCTGAAAGGCACACGGCGCATGCGGTCAAAGGCCATGTCGAGCTGCCCCTGGCCCTGCAGTGCCAGGCCCATCATGCGGTTGGTCTCGGCCGACTCTTCGTCCGACTTCACCTTGCCCGCCTCGGTGACCAGGAAGCGGCGCGTGGTCAGCGCCAGATGTCCGATGAGCAGAAGCGATGCGGGAAACACCAGCTGCAGCCAGGTGGCCGCGACAGACAGCAAACCGAACTCGGCGCCCAGCATCGCGACGAACAGCGCCGCGGTGCACGCTGCGCCGGCGGCCGCAGACAACCGGGGCAACAGCCACACGATGTAAGCCGCGATCAGCAACAACGCCGCAAACACCGCATACCCTCCCCAGACCGGCTGCACGATGTGGTGCCCGCTCAAGATGCTGGAGGTGATGTGGGCCAGGATGGCGGCGGGCGACATGGCAGCAGACACCGGCGTGGTGAACAAGGTGCCGACGCCCGCTGCCGTGGCCCCGATGATCACGATCTTGTCCGCGTACTTGGTGGCCGGTATCCGGCCTGAGAGCACGTCGTAGAAAGAGTCCACCGCGAACGCCGCCTTGCCGTCGCGATCGGGGTAAAACTGCGGCAGCAGGCGGGCCGCGCTGTCGGTCGGGATCACGTTGCGGCCCAGCTGCACGCCTTCGCCGGGCAGCGGTTGCATGTCTTTGGCTGTGAGGTTCAGGCTGTTGGCGGCAATGGCCAAGGCCATGGACGGCACGGCAAAACCATCGAACTGGACCAGCAAGCCTTCTTGCCGCACCGCGCCGTCCACGTCGGGCAACTGGTTGAGGTGTCCCACGGCCCGAGCCACGTCTCCGATGGCTGGCAGCGGTTGTTGTGATCGCAATGCCGGCACGCCAAACGCCGAGTTGTCAGCGATGGCGCTGCGCTGGGCAAACGCTGGCAGGGACTGATCCACACGTCCCTGGAGTTGGCCAAGTTCGAACACCGAAGGCACGATGACATTGCCCGCGCCCGCCATGCTGGCCACGAGGCGAGCATCGGAGTCGAGTTGTTGCTCGGCCTGGCCGATGAAACCCAGCAGGCGCTGACGGCCCTCGTCACCCAGATCGGTCAAGGGCGCGCTGCCCGCCTGAGAACCGTCGAGCAAACCACGCAGTTCGCGCAACTGCACCAGGCCGCGGTCGGTTTGCGGTTCGAAAAAGAACGCCGTGTGCGCCACGGTTTTGGCGCCGGCGGCGCCGAGCTGGTCGATCAGCTGAGCGTGCACCTCGCGCGGCCACGGCCAGCGACCGATGTTGGCCACACTCTCGTCGTCGATGGCGATGACCGCGATGCGGTCGCTGGGCTGGCGGCTGGTCTGCGTACTGGCCAGGTCGTAGAAGCGACGCTCCAGGCCACTGAAAAAGTCTGTGGCGGCGTTCAAGGCGACGACAGCCAGCACGACGGCCAGGCCCATGGCCGCGTCAGAGCGCCACAAGGAGCGCTTGCGCTTGGGCCGATTCGGGCGTTGGCTGGTGGACACGGGTGAAGGACCGGGTTGGTTTCAATGCGGGCTGTCGAGCACGCATTGAAACGCGGCCCTGCAAGACTCATCGGATGTCAGTGGCTGTCATTGAACCCGAGATGTAGCATTTTGTTTCAGGCTCAGCCCACAGGGCAAGCGTTTGTGTGAGTTTGAGGCCGCACACAACCGCCAAGCGAAAAAAAAGGCAACGCAAGCGTTGCCTTTGTCACGTCAGACCCCGGGCTGACTCACAGCTGAGCCTTGAGCAATTTGCCCAATTCGGAGGGGTTGCGCGTGATGATGAAACCCGACTCTTCCATGATGGCGAGCTTGGCATCGGCCGTGTCGGCACCGCCGGAAATGAGCGCGCCGGCGTGGCCCATGCGCTTGCCGGGAGGGGCGGTCACACCAGCGATGAAGCCGACGATGGGCTTCTTCATGTTCGCCTTGCACCACATGGCGGCTTCGGCTTCGTCCGGGCCACCGATCTCGCCGATCATGATCACGGCGTCGGTGTCGGGATCGTCGTTGAAGGCCTTCATCACATCAATGTGCTTCAGGCCGTTGATGGGGTC
>JANPKR010000369.1:0-2467 GCA_031426175.1 Hydrogenophaga sp.
CCGCGCGCCACGCCCGAGGGCTGGCAGGCCATCGAGCTTGAACGGCTCGACCGGCCGCAAGAGGCCGTGGTCTCGATGTACGCGCGGGGTCGGGACTACCACAAGGTGCTGCGCAACCGTCTGCAGACGCTGAGCGAGCGCATCGCAGCGAGCATCGGCCCGTTCGGTCACCGCGTGTTCACCGATTCGGCGCCGGTGCTCGAGGTGGAGCTGGCTTCGCGCAGCGGCATCGGCTGGCGGGGCAAGCACACGCTGGCGCTGCACCGCGAGGCGGGCTCCATGTTTTTCCTGGGCGAGATCTTCGTGGACCTGGCGCTGCCGCCGACCGAGGCAGTCAGCGAGCACTGCGGCAGTTGCAGCGCGTGCATCGATGTGTGTCCCACGCAAGCCATCACAGGTCCCGGGCGCGTGGACGCGCGGCGCTGCATCAGCTACCTCACCATCGAACACGGCGGGCCGATTCCACTGGAGCTGCGTCCTCTCATGGGCAACCGCATCTACGGCTGCGACGACTGCCAGTTGGTGTGCCCGTGGAACAAGTTCGCGCAGCGCTCGGCCTTGCCCGATTTCGACGAACGGGCGGGGCTGTCGGGCGCGTCGTTGGTGGAGCTGTTCGGCTGGAGCGAGGCCGAGTTTCTGAAACGCACAGAAGGCAGCGCCATCCGGCGCATCGGGCATGAGCGCTGGCTGCGCAACATCGCGGTGGCGATGGGCAACGCGCTTCGGGAAGGTCCCGATGCTGCGATCCGGCTGGCATTGCAGACTGGCGCGGCGCACCCCAGCCCACTGGTGCGCGAACACGTGGCTTGGGCGCTGGCCCAAGGCTGAAGGAGGAAGCCTGATGGACCGTCGAGCTGTTTGCCTGGCCGCGGCGGCCGTGCCCTGGTTGCTGGCGCAGCAGACCGCCTGGGGACAAGACGCGCGCCAGGCCGCTGTGGCCGCGTGGCGCCGCCGGGTGCAGGCCATGCTGGACCGAGGCCGCCTGCCGCTGATTGACCTGCAGGCCACCTACATCAGTGAGGCGTCCCTGCAGGCCAACCCCGGGGTGGCCCGTGCAGGTGGAAAGGCGACCGATGTGGCCCAGATGGTGCGATGGATGGACGAGCTTGACGTGGCCCTGCTGGCTTTCGCCCCTGCGTACGCCCCCTCGGGTGAGCCCTCTTTGGCCCTGTGGCGTCAATATCCGGAGTACTTCATCCCGACCACCAACAGCGGGGAGTTCCCGCGTTGGTGGAACGATCCTGTGGCCTTCGTGCGCCAGTCCGCGGCCGATTTGCAGACCGGTGCCTACTTCTTCATGGGGGAGCACGAGTTCCGCCACTATCCCTCGCCTGAACAAGCGGCGGCGGGGCAAACCGGGCGCGACATCACGGTGGACATTCAAGGTCCGGGCGGCAAGGCGCTGTTCGAACTCAGTGCGCGCACCGGCATGGCGTTTCAGATCCACTATGAAATCGAGGACAGCCTGTTGCCACCGCTGGAGGCGATGCTGCAGGCCCACCCGCAGGCGCGCGTGATCTGGTGCCACCTGGGGCAACTGCGCTATCCCGAGCGGAGCACCCGCTATGGACCCGCGTATGTGCGCAGTCTCATCGAGCGTTTCGAGCATTTGTATTTCGATCTCGCCGTGGCCCGTGCAGGCTTTGTCTACAAGCCTTCCGGTGCGCGCGACTCGACGCTGTTTGACCTCAACGGTCGCGTGGCCGAAGGCTGGCTCAAGCTGATCGAGGACCACCCAGGTCGCTTTCTGGCGGCCAGCGACTACCGCCCTGCGGTGGAAAAGAACTACCCCAAACAGATCGATCACCAGCGCCGGGAGATCCTCGCTGGGTTCTCCAGCAGCACGCAGCGAAAACTCGCGTTTGAAAACGCCTGGCGCCTGGTCACGGGCAGCGACTGGGCTTAGGCGTAGCGCAGCCGCAGTTCGCGCTTGAGAAGCTTGCCACTCGGGTTCTTGGGCAGGCTGTCGGTGAACACCACACGCTTCGGGCTCTTGAAGGTGGCCATGTGCTGGGTGCAGTGCGCGATCACCTCAGCCTCAGACAGCTGGTGCCCGGCCTTCACCACGATCACCGCTGTGACCGCTTCCACCCATTTCGCGTCGGGCAGACCGATCACCGCCACCTCGCTCACGCCGCTCAGGCGGTAGATCATTTCTTCCACCTCCCGGCTGGCCACGTTCTCCCCACCGGTCTTGATCATGTCCTTCTTGCGGTCGACCACGGTAATAAAGCCCTCGCTGTCGATCAGGGCCAGGTCGCCGCTGTGGAACCAGCCACCCTCGAACGATGCCGAGGTGCGCTCGGGATCGTTGAAGTAACCCAGCATCAGGTGCGGCGAGCGGTGCACGATCTCGCCGACTTCGCCCACCACCACGTCGTCCATCGCGTCGATGACCACCCGCGTTTCCACGTTGAGCACCGCCTTGCCACCGGAGCCGGGTTTGCGCAGCTGGTCCTGGGGCCCC
>JANPKR010000370.1:0-2702 GCA_031426175.1 Hydrogenophaga sp.
GCCCTGCTGCAGCAGCATCTGCAGGCGTTCCCACATCAGGTGCCGCGCCTGGGGATCCAGGCCGGTGGTGGGCTCGTCGAGCATCAGCAGCTTCGGGTCGTTCACCAGCGCACGCGCCAGCGACAGGCGCCGCTTCATGCCGCCGGAGAGTTCGCCCGGCTTGGCCTGCGCCTTGTGCGAGAGCGCGGCGAAGTCGAGCAATTGGGGAATGCGCGCTCGCACCTGGGCCGCTGGCAGCCCGAAGTAGCGGCCGTACACCAGCAGGTTCTCGGCGCAGTCGAAGTCCGGGTCCAGGGTGTCCATCTGGCTCACCACGCCGAGCTGCGCCTTGATGGCAAGTGCGTCGCGCGGCATGTCCAGACCAAAGGCGGTGATGCTGCCCGCGTCGGGGGTGGTCAGGCCCAGGCACATCCGGATGGTGGTGGTCTTGCCGGCGCCGTTGGGTCCGATCACGCCCAGGCATTCACCAGGCTGGATGGAGAAACTCAGGTCGTCCACCACCGTGGCCTCGCCGTAGCGTTTGACGAGGTGGTGGCATTCAAACAGGGCTGGCGTCATGGTGCGGCATTGTGCCCCCCTGACCGCAAGGCGCAGGGGGGCACCCCTACAATGCGGGGCTGCCCCACGGGGTCTTGTCTCCTCGGATTCACCCACCCATGTCCCTCGCCGTTTCCTTGCAATACCTGTTCCCGAAGCGTGCGCTCACCGAATTTGGAGGCTGGGTGGCCAACGGCCGCTGGGGTGCCATCACGCAATGGATCATCCGCCGGTTCATCCGCAAGTACGGTGTGAACATGGCCGAGGCCGCGAACCCGGACCCCACCGCCTACGCCAACTTCAACGAATTCTTCACCCGCGCCCTGAAGCCCGGCGCGCGCCCGCTGGCCGACGCCGCCTTTGTGTGCCCGGTGGACGGCGCGATCAGCCAGTTCGGTGCGATCGCACGCGACCAGATCTACCAGGCCAAAGGCCACACCTACAGCACGCGTGCGCTGGTGGGCGGCGACGCCGAGCTGGCGGGTCTGTTCGACCACGGTGCGTTCGCCACCATCTACCTCAGCCCCAAGGACTACCACCGCATCCACATGCCGGCCGCAGGCCGCTTGCGCCAGATGATCCACGTGCCTGGCGACCTGTTCTCGGTGAACCCGGCCACAGCACAAGGTGTGCCCGGCCTTTTCGCGCGCAACGAACGTGTGGTGTGCGTGTTCGACCTGCAGGTGGGCGAGACCACCGTGCCGTTTGTGCAGGTGCTGGTGGGCGCCACCATCGTGGGCAGCATGGCCACCACCTGGCACGGCGTCGTGAACCCGCCGCGACCTGGCCAGGTGCGCACCTGGAACTACGACGATGCGCCGGTGGACTTCGCGCGCGGCGAAGAGATGGGCCGCTTCCTGCTCGGCTCCACCGTGGTGCTGCTGTGGCCGCGCGACACCCTCACCTTCAACCCCGACTGGGCGCCCGGCAACACCGTGCGCCTGGGTGAAGCCATGGGCAACGCCCTCTGATCCTCTGCTTTTCTGGAGCCACCCCATGACCACGCTCGGCACCCCGCTGTCTTCTTCGGCCACCAAGGTCATGCTGCTCGGCTCGGGCGAGCTCGGCAAAGAGGTGCTGATCGCGCTGCAACGCCTGGGCGTGGAAACCATCGCGGTGGACCGTTACGACAACGCACCCGGCCAGCAGGTGGCGCACCACGCGCGCACCATCACCATGAGCGACCCGGCGCAACTCAAGGCGCTGATCGAAACCGAGCGTCCGCACCTGGTGGTGCCCGAGATCGAGGCCATTGCCACGCCCATGCTGCAGGAGCTGGAAGCCGCGGGTGTGGTGCGCGTGATCCCCACCGCGCGTGCTGCGCGATTGACCATGGACCGCGAAGGTATACGCCGCCTGGCCGCTGAAACGCTGGGCTTGCCGACCAGCCCCTACAAGTTCTGCGATTCGCTGGACGAGCTGCAGGCCGCGATCGATGGTGGGATCGGTTATCCGTGCATCGTCAAGCCGGTCATGAGCAGCAGCGGCAAGGGCCAGAGCAAGATCGACGGCCCGGCCGACGTGCAGAAGGCTTGGGACTACGCCATGTCGGGCGGCCGCGTCGGCCCGGGCCGCATCATCGTGGAAGGCTTCATCGACTTCGACTACGAGATCACCCAGCTCACGGTGCGCGCACTCGGTGCCGACGGGCAGATTGAAACCCACTTCTGCGACCCCATCGGCCATGTGCAGGTGAGCGGTGACTATGTGGAGAGCTGGCAGCCCCACCCCATGACACCGGCCGCGCTGGCCGAGTCGCGCCGCGTTGCCAAGGCTGTGACCGACGACCTCGGCGGCCAGGGCCTCTACGGCGTGGAGCTGTTTGTGAAGGGTGACCAGGTCTGGTTCAGTGAAGTGAGCCCACGCCCGCACGATACCGGCATGGTGACCATGATCACACAGTGGCAGAACGAGTTTGAGCTGCACGCGCGCGCCATCCTCGGTTTGCCGGTCTCCACCGCGCTCAAGAGCCCGGGGGCGAGTGCCGTGATCTACGGCGGTGTGGACGCCACCGGCATCGCGTTCGACGGTGTGGACGATGCCCTGCGCGTGCCGCAGACCGAACTGCGTCTGTTTGGCAAGCCGGAGAGTTTCACGAAGCGCCGCATGGGCGTGGCGCTCGCGTTTGATGCCGACGTGGAGCTGGCCCGCACGCGTGCCAAGCA
>JANPKR010000371.1:0-9988 GCA_031426175.1 Hydrogenophaga sp.
TCGGCCTGCGCTGCCTGCTGGCGGGCGGCTTCCTGCTGGGCGGCTGAGCGGCGTTCGGCTTCGGCACGGGCGGCTTGCTGCTGCGCTGCCTGTGCTGCCTGTGCTGCCTGTGCTGCCTGTTGTGCCGCTGCCTGTTGTGCCGCTGCCTGGCGTTCTGCTGCCTCGCGCTCGGCGGCTTGTTGCGCCCGGGCTTGCCGTGCCGCCGCTGCACGCTCCGTCTCCAGCCGCTGCGCGGCTTCTGCACGATCTGCCTGTTGTCGAGCGGCTTCGACTGCTTGTTGTGCAGCGGCCTGGCGCGCAGTCGCCTCGCGCTCGGCCTCGGCCAGCCGTGAGGCTTCGGCCTGCGCTGCCTGCAGTGCAGCCGCCTGGCGCTCGGCCTCCAGCTGCCGCTGTGCTTCCTCCTCGGCCGCCTTGCGCCGCGCTGCGCCCTGGCGTTCCACTTCGAGGCGTGCGGTTTCCGCTTGCGCCGCTTCCTGGCGTGCAGCCTCCCGCATGGCCGCCTGGCGTTCGGCTTCCGCGCGGGTGGCCTCCACCTGCGCCAATGCCAGGCGTGCGATCTCCTCGCGGGCGGCCTTCTCCCGCTCCACGGCCAACTGCGCGGTTTCAACCCGCGCAGCCGCTTGTTGGTCGGCCTCCTGTTGCGCTGCGGCCTGCCTTGCGGCTTCTTCTCGGGCCACCTCCAGGCGTTCCGCTTCCTGTTGCTGCGCCTCTTGTGCCGTGCGCTCGCGCAGAACCGCCACGGCGCTGGGCGCGGGTGGTGCGCTGGGCACCACCACCGGCTCGGGAGGCAGCGGAGCCGGCGGCACAGCGGCTTCAGCCAACGGCTCACTGGGCGCAGCCGCAGGCGAGGACGCTGTTGCCGACGCACGGGCCATGAGCGCCGGTTCGGGGCTGGGCGCGGCAGGCGGAGATGCCGAGCGGGCTGCAGCCGGCGGCACTTGCGCCGGCTGCAATGTCGGTGCCATGGGCACAGCGGGTGCAACGATCGGCTCGGCCTCAGGGCTCTGCGCCGGCGCGAGCACGATGCGCAAATCAGGCACTTCGATTCGCCGGTTTTGCCAAGGGAACCCCAATCCAGGCAGCCCGGTGCCCTGACCGCCATAGGTCAGGCTCAACAGCAATGCATGGAAGAGCAGAGACACCAGCAAAGCCAACCTCATGCGCCTGCGCTCGGCGAGCGGTCGCGAGGGAGGAGGTTTTGGAGGCTGCATCCGGTCGATTGTCCTATCCAAACCGGGAGGCTCGTCGATGGCGATCCCGCCGATCAACGCGCCAGGCAGTCGTCGTGCGCACATGCACGGCGGCCCTGCGTCAGAAAACCAGAATCTCGACGCGCCGGTTCTTCGGGTCCGAGGCGCGCAAGCCGCTGGCGGGCAGGGGCTTGGTGTCGCCGAAGAACTGCAGCTCGATGTTTTTGAGCGTGGGGTCGTGGGCGCGGAGCAGGTCGGCCGCCGCTTCGGCGCGGTCGGCGGAGAGTTTCAAGTTCCATTCCTGTGTGCCGGTGGCATCGGCATGTCCGAAGATCGTGATGCTGGCGGGCTTGCGCGCTCGCACCACCCGGAGCATGGCAGGCACCAGGGCTTTGGATTCTTCGGTCAGCTCGGTTTTGTCCAGCAGGAACTGCAGGACAAAGATCATGGGCGCCAGCGGATTTGCCTTGAGCAGGTCGCCATATGCGCTGTTGACCGTGTCGCGGCCCAGCGTCCTGGCCTGAGAAGGCACAGCGGCGCTGCCGTTGACGGTGGTGTAGCTGAAGGCCCTGTCCAGCCGCTGTGTTCCCGATCCCGACGCGACCGCCACCGCGCCCACCGTGCTGTCGTCTTCGGGCAGCAGAACGACAGTGGTTCTCGTGCTGGTGGGTGTCGCGCATCCGCCGAGAAGGGCGCCGCCGATCAGCAGCAGCGCCGCCAGCCGGGCCCACCGGGTCTGCGATGCCCTCATGGCACTCAGTCCGCCTCGATGATGAAGCGGGTGCCGCGAACGCCGATGGTCGCCGTGGGCGTGGCCACCTTGACCGATTCCGGCGCGAGCTTGGCGATCATTCCCGATGAATAGACCGCAGCACCCCGGGCGAGGTAGACGAAGAACCCGTACTTGGACTGCCTGGGTTCAAAGGCGTAGTCGCGAACCTGGATGTCGGTGGACGGCCCCACCGTCAGCTGCGTGCCGTCCTTGAACACGATGCCGGCCGAAGAGCCGTTGCCGGAGACGATGCGGTCCGAGACGTACAAGGCCGAGCCAGACACGGCGTCCAGCGTGGATCCGTTGCGGGCAATGCCGATGTTGCCCGATACGTTCTTGAATGTCGCGACATGGTCGCCGTTGGCACTGGCCGCCCCGGCAAAGCCCGACAGAGCCACAGCGGCCAGCAACGGGGCGAGTTTCAAGCGTTTCATCAGATTCCTTTGTTTGCGGCGTGGTGAGTGCTCGAACCACCGATACGTCGAACACGGGCGGCAATGCAGGTCGAGGGGTGTGTGTGCTCTGTGTCGAAAGACACAAGCCCGGCACACCTGACCACCTGGGCGAACGGTACGTAGCCGGCTGCCGCCTGTATGTTCGGTATCGCGCACATGCAAGCCGGAACGCCTCTTTGCGTCGCAAAGCGTGACTTATGGCGCAGCAGATCGCCAGCGAGGCCGGGAATTTCGGCAGCTGGTCAAGGCAACCAGGGTTGTGATCGGGTGCGTCCGGGGAGCACGCAGCGGGTCAATTCAATCCGCTGAAACCGCCATCAGCCGTTTCACATTGCCCACCGCCGCTATCGCCTGCTGACGCAGTTCCCCCAACATCGCGGTTCTCTCCAGGTCGTCGGGGTTGATGCTGGCGGTCATCTTGCCGAAACCGTCCAGGCGGCTCTCGCGCATCCAGTTGCGCAGCGGCTTGTCATGGCTCCAGCGCATCTGGTTGGACAGGCTGACCATGGTGGACTGGACGTAGCCGCCCACGTTGCGCGGGAAGGGCACGGGGGTGCAGAGCTGGTTCTTGGTCGCGTCGTCGTCGTAGTGTGCTTCCACATACGCGCACACGGCGCTGCTGAAGGTGACCAGCGGGGCGCGCACGAGCTGGGGCACGATCTTGCCGGGCTGGAAGATGGGTTCGATGTCGCGCGGCTCCACGGCTGAAGCGGTGCAGTTGATGTAGAGCGTGTTCGCGTCCATGGCCTCGCGGCCTTGTTCGAGCACGAGCGCGCCTGGTTCGATGGCCAGCACGCGGCCCATGCGGATCACGTGCTGGATCTGCCTGAGCAACCGCACCTCGCCCTCGGACAGCGTGGCGTAGTGAAACATGCGGGGCGTGTGCTGCGTGTCGATGCGCAGCATCTGGCCACTGGCTTCCAGCCGTTCGAACAGATCGGCCACGCTGCCGGCCTCGGCCAGGGCTTTCATCTGCGCCACCTGTCCGCCGATGGCGTGCTTGAAGAACTCTTCGCCCGGCTGTGTGGTCAGCCGGTTCACCACCCACGAGTCGCGCGGCATCACCCAGCTGATGGCTTCCTGGGGCACACCGCATTCGAGCAGCCACACACCCGCGTCCATGGCGGTTTTGCCGGCGCCCAGGATGCAGAAGCGGGCAGGGCGCTCGCTGCTGTCTTGCCAGAGCTGGGTGAGTTGCGTGGGGGTGACCAGGCGCACACCCTCGGCCACGCGGAACTTCGGCTGGGTGGTGGCGGGCACGCTGGGGCTGAAGTGGCGCGCGTCCACCAGCTTCCTGCGCACGGTGATGGTGGACTCGGCGCCCGAGAGCAGGGAGGTCACGCGGGCGGTGCCGTCGTCAAGACCTTCGAAGCGGCTCATGGGCAGGTAACGCACGCGGCCGCTGGGCAGCAGCTTCTGGTGCATCACCTGGTGGAAATAGCCGCGCACCTCGGCGCCGCTGGCCAGCTCGTACATGCCGGTGTTGTGGCCCACCGTGTCCTTGCGGCCGGTGCCCAGCGCGAGCGAGTTCACACCATAAAAGGCCGAGGGCTGGTGCAGCGCGACGAAGGGGTAGGCGTCGTTCCAGTGCCCGCCGGGCTGGCCGTGCATGTCCACCAGGGTGATGTGCGCATCGCTCTCCTGCAGCAGTGTGTCGGCAAAGGCCAGGCCGGTGGCGCCTGCGCCGATGATGAGGTAGTCGGTGTCGTGCGCGGCCATGGCTCGTTCCTTGAAGTCGTGCCCCGCATCGTGGGGAGTTTGGGTGGTGGAGGCAATGGGGCAAACCATGCGGGTTGTGTTGCCGCTGGACACCGGTCGGGCTTTCGGATACTGTACACACATACAGTATTTATCGGCCTTTCCAACCCCACCCGAACACCCCGCCATGCATCCCGCCCTCGACTGGCAGGAGGACGACTCGTCTTCCGCGCTGATGTTTTCACCCCCGCCCAGCCCGCCGCGCCCAGCCCGCCTGCCCGGTGAGTTGCCCATGGCCGTGGCCGCGGCCATCTGGCGCGGCGACCAGCTCGGCGGCCCGGTGTCGGCGGTGCTGTCCAGCGGCTTCGAGGCGCTGGACGCGCAGTTGCCCGGTGGCGGCTGGCCGTGCCACGGTGTCATTGAAATCCTGGCGCCGCAAAGCGGCATCCTGGAATGGCGCCTGCTCGGGCCGGCGCTGCGCCAGGTGTGTGCTGCCGGCCGCGCGGTGGTGGTGGTGGGGCCGCCCAAGGCGCCGCACCTGCCGGGTCTGCGTTTCGAGGGCATCGACGAGCGCCAGCTGGTCTGGGTGCGGGCCGACACGCCTTCGGAGCGGCTGTGGTCGGCCGAACAACTCATCAAGGCCAACGCCTGCGGGGCGCTGGTGGTGTGGCTGCCGCAGGTGCGTGCCGAGCAGGTGCGCCGCCTGCAGGTGCTGGCGGCCAGCTGCGAAGGGCCGGTGTTCCTGTGCCGCCCGATCACGGCGGCGCGCGAATCGTCGGCCGCGCCGCTGCGGCTGCAGGCCCGCGTGGGGATCGACTGGGAACTGCACCTGAACATCTTCAAGCGCAAGGGTCCGCCGCTGGAAGACGCGCTGCGCCTGGGCTCGGTGCCCGGGGGGCTGCGCGCCATCCTCACACCGCGGTTGCGTTTCCCCAGCCGCCTGCTGCCTTCCGATGTGTCCCGAGAGGCCGACCATGTTGTGGTCAGCACTCCTGCTCCCGACCGCCCCCACCACGCCGTCCACTGAGGCGGCGCGCCGTGCCGTGGCCACCTGGGCGTTGCAGTTCACGCCCCGCGTGGCGCTGGCCGACGGTGCGGTGCTGATGGAGGTAGCGGCGAGCGTGCGCCTGTTTGGTGGCAAACGCGCGCTGCGCGACCGCGTGGTGGCCGAAAGCGCAGAAGTCGGTGTGACCCAGGTGGCCTGGGCGCCCAACAGCCTGGCCGCGCTGGCGCTGGCGCGCGCCGGGCTGGAGAACGGTTTCCGGCAAGCGCTGCCGGTGCTGCTCGATGCCCTGCCCATGCAGGTGCTGGGTGCCACACACCCGCACCACACCACGCTGGCCCACATCGGCTGTCGCACGCTGGGCGATGTGCGCGCGCTGCCGCGCGGTGGGATGGGACGGCGGTTTGACAAACAGCTCTTGCAGGCGCTCGACCAGGCCTATGGCGCCGAGCCCGAGGCCCATGTGTGGGTGGCGCTGCCCGAGCGGTTTGAAGAGCGGCTGGAACTCATGGCGCGCGTGGAGCAGGCGCCGGCCCTGCTGTGGGGTGCGCGGCGTTTGCTGCTGGTCATGAGCGGCTGGCTGGCGGCGCGGCGCGCGGGTGTCACGGCCTTCACGCTGCGCTGGGCGCACGACGCCATGCGCTCGCGCGACGCGGGCGAGGGCGGCGAGATCACGGTGCGCACGGCCGAGCCCACGCGCGACACCGAACATCTCTGCCGCCTGCTCGCCGAGCACCTGGCCCATGTGCAGCTGCCCGCGCCCGTGGGCGACCTGCACCTGCTGGCCACCGAGGTGCAGCCGCTGGTGGAGACCAGCGCCTCGCTGTTGCCCGACACGGTGCGCCAGGGCGAGACGCTGCACCTGGTGCTGGAGCGCCTGGCCGCGCGGCTGGGGCCGGGGCGCGTGCTGCGCCCGGTGCTGCTGCCCGACCACCGCCAGGAATGGATGTGTCGCTGGCAGAGCGCGCCCGAGCCGCTGCCACGCAAGAGCGGCAAGGCCCCGGCCTGCACCACCGGTCTGCCACAACCCACTTTTGTCTTGCCCGAGCCGTTGAAGCTGGCGGTGCGCGGCAACCGGCCGATCTACCAGGGCGAGCTGCAGCTGCTCGCCGGCCCGCAGCGGGTGGAGGGCGGCTGGTGGGACCGCGTGGACGACGTGGCCACCACGCGCAACGTGGTGCGCGATTACTGGGTGGCGCTCTCGGCGCACGCGGGGGTGTTGTGGGTGTTCCAGACGCGGCTGGAAGAAAAACCCGCCTGGTACCTGCATGGGCACTTTGCATGAACCTGCCCAACTACGCCGAGTTGCGCTGCATCTCCAACTTCACGTTCCTGCGCGGTGCCAGCCGGCCCGAGGAGCTGGTGTCGCGCGCGCACGCTTTGGGCTACCGCGCGCTGGCGTTGGTGGACGAATGCTCCATGGCCGGCATGGTGCGCGCGCATGTCGCCGCGAAAGAGACGGGCCTGAAGCTGCTGGTGGGCAGCCAGTTCCGGGTGCAGGCGAATGCCGCCTTCACCCTCATCGTGCTGGCCTGCAACCTCAATGGCTACGGCAACCTGTGCGAGTTCATCACGCGCCTGCGCCGCGCCTCGCCCAAGGGCACCTACCAGCTGGGCCTGGACAGCATCGACGCCGCTGCGCTGGCCGACTGCGTGGTGATCGCCGTGCCCGAGCGCGCCTGCGACCAGGCCCAGATGGACACCGTGGCGCGCTGGCTGCTGCAGCATTTCATGGGCCGCTGCTGGCTCGGGGTGGAGCAGTTGCGCCGGCTCGACGACGAGATGCGGCTGCACCAGCTGCGCCAGAGCAGCGAGCTCACCGCCGTGCCGCTGGTGGCGGTGGGTGATGTGCACATGCATGTGCGATCGCGCAAACCGCTGCAGGACGTGCTCACCGCCACGCGCATCGGCCAGCCGCTGAGTGCCTGCGGGCTGGCGCTGTCGCAAAACGCCGAGCAGCACCTGCGCTCGCGCCTGGCGCTGGGCCAGCGCTACCCGGCAGCGCTGCTGGCCGAAACCCTGACGGTGGCCGATCGTTGCGCGTTTTCGCTCGACGAACTGCGCTACCAGTACCCCGACGAGGTGGTGCCCGCCGGCGAAACCCCGGCCAGCTATTTGCGCCGGCTGGCTTATGAAGGGGCCGGGCGACGCTGGCCCGAAGGCGCCCCGGCCACGGTGCAACAGCAGATCGAACACGAGCTCACACTCATCGAGGAGCTGAAGTACGAGCACTACTTCCTCACCGTGTATGACATCGTGGCGTTTGCGCGTTCGCAGAACATCCTGTGCCAAGGCCGCGGCTCGGCGGCCAACAGCGTGGTGTGCTACTGCCTGGGCATCACCGAGGTGGACCCGGCGCGCATGTCGGTGCTGTTCGAGCGCTTCATCTCGCGCGAGCGCAACGAGCCGCCCGACATCGACGTGGACTTCGAGCACGAGCGGCGCGAGGAAATCATCCAGTACCTCTACCGCAAGTACGGCCGCGAGCGCGCCGCGCTCACCGCCGCCGTGGCCAGCTACCGCCCGCGCAGCGCCATCCGCGATGTGGGCAAGGCGCTGGGTTTTGCCGAGGCCACGCTGGACGCGCTGGCCAAGGGCCACCAGTGGTGGGACAGCCGCGGCATCGAACCCGAGCGCCTGCGCGAGGTGGGGCTGGACCCGCAGAGCCTGGCGGTGCGCCAGCTGAGTGCGCTCACCGGCCAGCTCATGGGGTTTCCGCGCCACCTCTCGCAGCACAGCGGCGGCTTCGTGCTCACGCGCCTGCCGCTTTCGCGCATGGTGCCGATCGAAAACGCCAGCATGGCCGATCGCACCGTGATCGAGTGGGACAAGGACGACCTGGACGCCATGGGCCTGCTGAAGGTCGACGTGCTGGCGCTGGGCATGTTGACGGCCATCCGAAAGTCGCTGGCGTTCATCGGCGAGCGCAAGGGTCATGTGTTCGAGCTGCAGGACATTCCGCCCGAAGACCCGGCCACCTACGACATGATCTGCGCCGCCGACACCGTGGGCGTGTTCCAGATCGAGAGCCGCGCGCAGATGAGCATGTTGCCGCGCCTCCAACCGCGTTGCTTCTACGACCTGGTGATCGAGGTCGCGCTGGTGCGTCCCGGGCCCATCCAGGGCGGCGCGGTGCACCCCTACCTGGACCGCCGTCAGGGCAAGGTGCCGGTGCGTTACCCCAGCCCCGCGCTGGAGCAGGCGCTGGGCCGCACGCTGGGCAGTCCGATCTTTCAGGAGCAGTGCATGCAGATCGCCATATTGGCCGCGGGCTTCACCCCCGGCGAGGCCGACGGCCTGCGCCGCGCCATGGCGGCCTGGAAACGCAAGGGTGGCCTGGGCAAGTACGAACGACGCCTGATCGACGGCATGACCGAACGCGGCTACACACTGGAATTCGCGCAAGGGGTGTACGAGCAGATCAAGGGCTTCTCCAGCTACGGCTTCCCCGAGAGCCACGCCGCCAGCTTTGCGCTGCTGGTCTACGCCAGCTGCTGGATCAAGCGACACCACCCGGCGGAATTTCTGGCCGCCCTGATCAACAGCCAGCCGCTGGGCTTCTACACCCCGAGCCAGCTGGTGCAGGACGCCCGGCGCCACCAGGTGGAGGTGCGGCGCGTCGACGTGCTGTACAGCGAATGGGACTGCACGCTCGAAGAACGGGATGCATCGAGCGAAGGGCTTGACTCCCTCTCCCCCTGGGAGAGGGCAGGGGTGAGGGCCCGCGCGCCCACCATACCCGCCGTGCGCCTGGGCCTGCGCCTGGTCTCCGGCCTCAAGACCGAAGCCGCCCAACGCATCGTGGCCGCCCGCGCCCGGCGCCTGTTCGACAGCGCCGAAGACCTGGCCCTCCGCGCGCAACTGGACCAGCAGGACATGCAGCAACTCGCCGCCGCCGATGCGCTGGCGGGCCTGAGCGGCCACCGCCGCCAGCAGGTGTGGGACGCCGCTGCCCTCAAGACCGCACCGGGTTTGATGAAGCACGCGCCCGTGGACGAAGACCCGCTCGACCTGCCCGAAGCCCCCGAGGGCGAAGCCGTGGTGTGGGACTACGCCAGCCTGGGCCTCACGCTGCGCCGCCACCCGCTGGCGCTGCTGCGACCGCAACTCGCGAAACGCAGGCTCATGAGCGCCGAAGAACTGGACAGCGCACCCAACGGAAGGCTCGTGCGCCACGCCGGCATCGTCACCCTGCGCCAGCAACCCGAGACCGCTTCGGGCGTGGTTTTCGTGAGCCTGGAAGATGAAACCGGTGTGGTGCAGGTGATCGTGTGGAAACACCTGCGTGAACGCCAGCGCACGGTGCTGCTGCGCTCACGCCTGCTGGCGGTTTACGGCGTTTGGCAGCGCGAAGGCGAAGCGAAGAACCTGATCGCCGGCCACCTGGAAGACCTCACGCCGCTGCTGCGCGGGCTGTCGACGGTGAGCCGGGATTTTCATTGAGACATGTGCGCTTCAGTCACCCAACAACTGCCCAGTGATCAGCTGCCAATGCACCTCAGTCACCGGCGTGATCGACAAGCGGCTGCCGCGTTGCAGCAGCGTCATGTCGGCCAGTGCCGGGTTCGCACGCAACTCGGGCAGGCCGAGCAGCCGCGTCTTGCGCAGCGCCTTCACATCGAGCAGCAGCCAGCGTGGTGCCTCGGGTTGGGATTTGAGGTCGAAGTAGGGCGACTTGGGGTCGAACGGCGTGGGGTCGGGGCGGGTGGTGGACGCCACCTCGGCGATCCCGGCACTGCCGGGCTGCGGCCACCGCGAGTGGTCGAACAGCACGCCGTCGCCGATGCGCATGCTGTCGCGCATGAAGTTGCGCGCCTGGTAGTGGCGAACGCCGGTCCAGGGCACGGTGGCGCCAGGGGCGGCCAGTGCG
>JANPKR010000372.1:0-1623 GCA_031426175.1 Hydrogenophaga sp.
GCGCTTTTTCGTGCAGGCCGCGCAGGCGCTCGATGCTGTAGACCTCGCTCGCCACATGGGCCAGCACCGCGGCCTGGTAGCCGCAACCGGTGCCGATTTCCAGCACGCGGCCGAGCTTGCCGGTGTGGCCGGCGCAAAGCAATTCGATCATGCGCGCCACCACACCGGGCTTGGAAATGGTCTGGCCCAGACCAATCGGCAGGCTGGTGTCTTCGTACGCCTGGTTCACCAGCGCGGTGTCCACAAACCGGTGCCGCTCCACCGCCTGCAGGGCCGCGAGCACACCCGCATGGCTCACCCCCTGCGCCTGGATCTTGCGCACCATGGCAGCGCGCACGGCAGAAGAGTCCATGCCCACGCCTCTCGGCGCCACAGGCCGCACCGGGGCGGCGGTTTTGATGGCCGGGCGCGGCACCGGTTTGGCAGCGGACAGCGCGGGTTGGGACACGCGCGCAACCGATGGTCGCAATGCAGAAGGTGGGCTCGCAGCCGGCATGCGGGCCGGAAACGTCGGGCGGGCCTTGCCGCCGTCTTTCAAGAGCCTGCTCCCCCAGCGACAAGGGCCTCGGGCAGCGTCGACAGGCTGGCAGCAGTCGGTGCCCAATACGCCAGGCGTTCGTGGTCGGTCAGGTCCACTTTCAGCGGCGTGATGGTGGCGTAGCCCTGCACGGCGGCGTGGAAATCGGTGCCGTCGGCATCGTCCTTGGCCTTGCCGGCGCTGCCGATCCAGTACATGGTGTCGCCGCGCGGGTTGGTCTGCGAAATCACCTGCTCGGCCGCGTGGCGCCGACCCAGGCGCGCGACCTTGAATCCCTTGATGTCGGCAATTGGCCGGTTCGGGATGTTCACATTGAGCAGCCAGGGATCGGCAGGCGATCCGCTCTGCAAGGACGGCAGCAGCTGCGACACCAGTCGCGCGGCCATCAGGCCCGCGTCTTCCAGGTGCCCCCAACCCTTTTCGGTCTGCGAAAACGCGATGGCGGGAATACCGAAGAGGTAGCCCTCCATGGCCGCACCCACGGTGCCGGAGTAAATGGTGTCGTCGCCCATGTTGGCGCCGTTGTTGATGCCCGAGACCACGAGGTCGGGTCGGTAGCCCAGCAGGCCTGTGAGCGCGATGTGCACGCAGTCGGCCGGAGTGCCGTTGACGTAGCGAAAACCGTTGTGCGCGGTGTGCACGTACAGCGGCGAATGCAGGGTCAGCGCGTTGGATTTGGCGCTGTTGTTGTGTTCGGGCGCCACCACCTCCACTTCGGCGAGCCCCCTGAGAGCTTCGTACAGCGCCACCAGGCCGGGCGCCTGGTATCCATCGTCGTTGGAGATGAGAATTTTCATCATCCGATTTTAGGTGGCTTCCCATTGGTCACGCTTGAGACAGACAACGGGCTTACCCGCTGCAATGCAGGGCGCAGCTCTGCCTATCATGGCCCGAACCAACCCAACAACCGAGGAGACGGCATGCACGCCTGGCTTTGTGAAAACCCCGTGGGCGTTGACGCCCTGACCTGGAAAGAACTGCCCACCCCCGAGCCCAAGGCCGGCGAGGTGTTGATCGAAATCCAGGCCGCGAGCCTGAACTTCCCCGATCTGCTGATCGTGCAGAACAAGTACCAGATGAAGCCC
>JANPKR010000373.1:0-7554 GCA_031426175.1 Hydrogenophaga sp.
CTACAACGAAGCCCTGCTGCGCCGCGAGCTGCAGCTGTTTCCCGACTGGTACCTGAAGCAGCACAGACAGTTTGCGTTGACCGACACGCAGGCCAACACACTGCAGAAAGCATTCGACTCCATCGTCGCGCGCAACCTGAACGCCCCCAGCGTCTATGTGCACCGCGACTTCATGCCCCGCAACCTCATGTTGCCGCGCCAGCCCGGCGACATCCCCGCGCAGCAGCTCGGCGTGCTCGACTTCCAGGACGCGGTGCACGGCCCGATCACCTACGACATCGCCAGCCTGATGCGCGACGCCTTTCTCACCTGGGAAGAGGATTTCGTGATCGACGTGACCGTGCGCTACTGGGAAAAGGCGCGCAAAGCCGGACTGATGGACTTTGAAGACTGGCACAGCGACTTCGGCGACTTCTACCGTTCGGTCGAGTGGATGGGTCTGCAGCGGCACCTGAAGGTGGCGGGTATCTTCGCCCGGCTCACGCTGCGCGACGGCAAGCCCAAGTACCTCGCCGACGCACCGCGCTTCATCGGCTACATCCGCCACACCGCGCACCGCTACCGGGCGCTGGGCCCCTTCCTGCAACTGATCGACGAAGTCGAGGGCCTGCAGGCTGCATCGGGCTACGCCTTCGGGCGCGTTTGATGCCGCGCTTTCACTGCCCCACGCCGCTGCTCGCCGGCCAGAGCCTGAGCCTGCCCGCGTCGGCCGCGCGCCATGTGCAGGTGCTGCGTCTGCAGCCCGGGCAGAGCATCACGCTGTTCAACGGCGAGGGCGGCGAGTGGGAAGCCACTATCACCCGCATGGGCCGCTCTGATGTGGACGTGACCTTGGGCGCGCACACCGCCACCGAGCGCGAACCGCGCCGCCCGGTGACGCTGGCCATGGGCATGCCCGCCAACGACCGCATGGACTGGCTGGTGGAGAAAGCCGCCGAGATCGGCGTGGCCGGGCTGCAGCCGCTGCACACCGCGCACAGCGTGCTGCGGCTGACAGGCGAACGCGCCACCAAAAAACAGGCTCACTGGCACTCGGTGGCCATCGCCGCCTGCGAGCAGTGCGGCGGCAACCGCGTGCCCACCGTGCAGCCCGTGACCGATTTCGCCGCCTGGCTCAAGGCCCTGCCACCCGTGGACGCCGCGGCGCCCGAGCTGCGCTGCCTGCTCTCACTGGCTGAGGGCACCCAGCCCCTCGCCCAGGCCTTGCAATCGGTGGCCAGCAACACGCCGGTGGTGTTCCTCAGCGGACCCGAAGGCGGCCTGAATCCCCAGGAAGACGCCCAGGCTCGCACCGCTGGTTTTGTGCCGGTGACCCTGGGTCCGCGCGTGCTGCGCGCCGAAACGGCGGCACTGGCGGCCTTGGTCATCGCAATCGCACCCATCCCGTGAACAAAAATCTCTGGTTGCTCGCCGCCGCGCAAGGCCTGTTTCTCACCAACAACGTCGTCTTCATCGCCATCAACGGCCTGGTGGGCCTGTCGCTGGCGCCGCTGGGCTGGATGGCCACATTGCCGGTGATGGGCTATGTGGTGGGCGGCGCACTGTCCACACCGCTGGTGGCGCGCACGCAGAGCGCCTATGGGCGCAAGGCCTCGTTCCAGATCGGGCTGCTGGTGGCGCTGGGCTCGGCGCTGCTGTGCGCCTGGGCGGTGACGACACACAGCTTCTGGTTGCTGGTGGCGGCCACCGTGATCGCCGGTTACTACAGCGCCAACGGCCAGCTCTACCGCTTCGCCGCAGCCGAACTCAGCGCACCAGCGTTTCGCGAAAAAGCCGTCTCGCTGGTGTTGGCCGGCGGGCTGGTGGGCGCGGTGCTCGGGCCCAACCTGGCCAGCCGCACACGGGGATTGTTCGAGGTGCCTTTTGTGGGCGCCTATGTGTCGCTGGCGGTGGTGGCCTTGTTGTCGCTGGCCATGATGTCGTTCCTGCGATTCCCGCCAGTGCCCCCCAAGGCCGCCAGCGCCGACCCCGGCCGGCCCTTGAGTGTGATCGTGCGCCAACCGGTGTTCATCGTGGCCACCGCCGGCGCGGCCTTGGGCTACGGCGTGATGAACCTGCTCATGGCGGCAACGCCACTGGCCATGCAGGTCTGCGGATTTCCCTTCGAAGATGCGGCACTGGTACTCGAATGGCACGTGATCGGCATGTTCGCGCCGGGCTTCTTCACGGGCCATCTCATCAAACGTTTTGGTGTGCTCAGCATCATGGGCACGGGCGTGGCGCTCAACGTTGCCTGCGTGGCCATTGCGCTCTCGGGCGTGGAGCTGCACCAGTTCCTCATGGCGCTGTTTCTGCTCGGGGTGGGCTGGAACTTCCTCTTCACCGCCAGCACGACGCTCTCGCTGCAGTCGTACCGGCCCGAGGAGAAAGACCGCGCACAGGCCGCCATCAATTTCTGCGTGTTCGCCACCATGGCGCTCACTTCGTTTGCCTCCGGCGCACTGGTGACCACGCAGGGTTGGCAGTGGCTGAACCTGGGTTCGCTGTTGCCGCTGACCCTCACCGCCATGGCCTTGATCTGGCTTGCGTGGCGCGAACGGCAGGCCCACAATCCCACCTGATTCCACCGCAGCACGGAGGCAAGACATGGGATTGCTGGACTCTTTGATCGGGGCGGCCACCGAAGCCGCCATGGGTGCACAGCGCGGCACAGACGCGATGCCTGCGGGCGGTGCCGGTGGTCTGAATCCGCAGCTCCTGATCACGCTGGTGAGCACGCTGCTCAACAACGCGGGCGGTCTGCAAGGCCTGCTGGCCAAACTGCAGTCGGCCGGGCTGGGTGAGGCCGCTCAATCGTGGGTGGGCACCGGCGCCAACCAGCCGGTGAATCCGGACCAGCTCGGGCAAGCGCTGGGGCCCGATCTGATGGGCATGATCGCGGCCCAGCTCGGTGGCAACCAGACCCAGGCATCCACCACGCTGGCCGACCTGTTGCCCGGCCTCATCGACCAGCTCACGCCACAAGGCCAGGTGCCCGCCGACAACGGCCTGGGGGCGCTCGGCGCCCTGCTTGGCGGTCAAGACAACCCGGCACCTGGCGACCTCATGGGCTTGCTCGGCGGCCTGATGCAGCCGCGCCGCTGAGGCCTCAGGCGGCCCGGGACAACGGGGCCTGAACGTCCAGCCACGCCTTGAGCGTGCCGAACACCGCCGAAGGATCGGCCTCGTTGAAGATCTCGTGGTACAGGCCTTCGAATGCCTGAGCGTGCACAGTGCTGCGCGGTGCGGCCGCGGCAAACGCGCGGCTGCCCTCGGATTCCACCAGGTGGTCGTCACCCGCGTACATGAGCAGGGTCGGCACGCTCCAACCCGGTGCGGCCGCCAGCACGCGCGGGCCGTTGGTGTCGATGAAATGCGCCAGCCGCGCCGAGATGCGATCGTGCACGCGGCGGTCTCTCTCGTAAGCCGCCACCGTGGCCGGGTTGTGCGAGATCTTGCTAGCGTCCAACCCGTTGGACAGGGTCTTGTTCGGTGCATAACGGTAGAGCAGACCGATCAGCTTGCGCTGCAACGCGCCAATGCCGGCTTTGAGCGCGGGTGACGAGAGCACCAGACCGTCTACCTTGCCCAGACCACGCTGCACAAAGGTGGCCGACACCAGACCGCCCATGCTGTGGCCCAGGAGGATCAGCGGGCATGCCCACGGCTCGGCGATGTGGCGACGCGTGTCGTCCAGCACCTCGTCCAGGTCGTCGAGCAGCGCGTCATCGTCGGGCAGCGTGCCCTGCGCACCGCCGGAATCGCCGTGGCCACGCTGATCGAAAGCGCGCACCACGAAACCCCATTCGTTGAGGCGGCGCGCCATCGCGTCGTAGCGCCATGCGTGTTCGCCCAGTCCGTGCACGATAAGCACCACGCCGCGCGGTCTGCGGCGCATCGGCAGTGGCCAGTCGTACAGGGCCAGGTTGAGGCCATCGCGCAGGGTGAAGGGAGCCTGGGTCGTGTCGGTCATGTCGGCACAGGTGAAGCCAAGAAGAAGCTCGTGTTCAGGGCATGTGCGCGATCACCTGTGCCACGGTGGCGGTCAGGCGTTGCGCGTAGTCCAGGTGCAAAAACTCGTTGGGGCCGTGTGCGTTGCTCTTGGGACCGAGCACGCCGCACACCATCATCTGGGCGGTGGGGAAGCCTTTGCTGAGCATGTTCATGAGGGGGATGGTGCCACCCTGGCCGATGGTGCCGCAGCCCGCACCGAAGTGCGCCTGTGAAGCATCCTGCAGGGCCTGCTCGAACCAGGGCGTGGTGGCTGGTGCGTTCCAGCCGCTGGCAGCGCCCTCGCCTTCAAACGTGACCTTGGCCTGGTAAGGCGCGTTGTCTTCGAGCAAGGCCTTGAGTTCCTGCACGGCGGCGGGCGCGTCCACCAGTGGCGGCAGGCGAAGGCTGAGCTTGAACGCGGTGTAGGGTCGCAGCACATTGCCCGCGTTGCGCATCTCGGGGAAACCGTCGGCACCGGTCACGGACAGGGTGGGCCGCCAGGTGCGGTTGAGCAGCGCGTCCACCGGGTCGGTGGTGGTGGGCAGGGCAAAGACGGTGGAGCCGCCGCAGTCGTGGTGCGCCCAGGGAAAGCGTTTGTAGATCTCATCACCCAGGATGGCCGCCGTGGCCCGCGCCTGGTCCACGCGCTCGGCCGGCACTTCGCAGTGAAAGCTGGCGGGCAGCAGGCGGCCTGTGGCGCTGTCTTCCAGCCGGTCGAGCACCTGACGCATGATGCGAAAGCTCGACGGCACCAGACCCGAGGCGTCGCCCGAATGGATGCCCTCGGTGAGCACCTCGACCTTGAGCACGCCGCTGGCCATGCCGCGCAGGCTGGTGGTGAGCCAGAGCTGGTCGTAGTTGCCGGCGCCGCTGTCCAGACAGATCACCAGGCCCACGTCGCCCAGGCGAGTGCGCAGGGCATCCACATAGGGCAGCAAGTCGCCCGAGCCGCTTTCTTCGCAGGTTTCAATCAGGCCGACGATGCGGGGGTGCGCGGCGCCCTGCGCCTTGAGCGCCTGCAGTGCGGCAATGCTGGCGTAGACCGCATAGCCGTCATCGGCGCCGCCACGGCCGTAGAGCTTGCCGTTGTCGATCTTGGGCGTCCAGGGGCCCAGGTCGCTGCGCCAGCCGGTGAACTCGGGTTGTTTGTCGAGGTGGCCATACATCAGCACGGTCTGGCCTGACGAAGGCGCTGGCGTGCCGTCCTTGCCCGCGCTGGCAGGCACTTCAAAGAACAGCACCGGCGTGCGGGGCACACCGCGCGCGTCATTGAGCTGGATCACCTCCAGCGTGAGGCCCTCCACCTTCTGCGCACGCACCCAGTCGGCCGCGCTGCGCAACACACGGTCCAGCAGGCCATGTGAGGCCCAATCGGGGTCGAACGAGGGGGATTTGGCCGGCACCTCGATGTAGCGCACCAACTCGGGAATGATGGATTGTTGCCAGGCCGCGCCGACGTGGGTCTGCAAGGCTTGGGGATCGAGCGGCGGCAGGGCTTGGGGCAGGCGGGCGTTCATGGCGGCGGTCTCCGAGCGGACGCCCCGCGAAGACCCGGGGCGTTACCCAGGACAGTATAGGCAGAGCGGCACCTTCATGCCGCCGCTGCCCGTGTCACCCGTCTCAGGCGCCTCAGGCGTGTGCCGAGCCCGACAGGCGGAACACCCGAACCACATCGGCCAGTCGGCCAGCCTGGTCTTTCAGGCTCTCGGCCGCAGCCGCGCTCTGTTCGACCAGCGCAGCGTTCTGCTGGGTCATCTGGTCGAGCTGGCTCACGGCAGCATTGACCTGCCCGATGCCCTGCGACTGCTCCTGCGCGGCGGTGGTGATGTCGCTGATGAAGGCCGAGACCTTTTCGGCGTTGGCCACAATCTCGCTGATGGTGCTGCCGGCCTGGGTGACCAGCTTTGATCCAGTTTCGACCTTGCTGACGCTGGCTTCGATCAGCAGCTTGATCTCTTTGGCGGCCTGCGCGCTGCGCTGCGCCAGGCTGCGCACCTCGGCGGCCACCACGGCAAAACCACGACCCTGCTCGCCCGCGCGCGCCGCTTCCACCGCCGCGTTCAGCGCGAGGATGTTGGTCTGGAAGGCGATGCCGTCGATGACCCCGATGATGTCGCCGATCTTCTGGCTGCTCTGGTTGATCTCGTTCATGGTGGTGACCACCTGGCTGACCACCTGACCGCCGCGCACGGCCACCTCGGCGTTGGCCACGGCCATCTGCGTGGCCTGGCGTGCCGAGTCGGCGCTCTGACGCACAGTGCTGTTGATCTGGTCGATGCTGGCTGCGGTCTGTTGCAGGTTGCTGGCGGCCTGCTCGGTGCGCGCGCTCAGGTCCTGGTTGCCGCTGGCGATTTCTTCGCTCGCGGTGCCGATGCTGTCGGTGCTGTTGCGTACCTCGCCGACGATGCGCGCCAGCGAAGCCTGCATGCCCCCCAGGGCCTGCATGAGGGCCGCGAGTTCGTCCTTGCCGCTGGCATGCACGGTCTGCGTCAGGTCGCCGTTGGTGATGGCGGTGGCCACGCGCTGGGCTTCATCGAGTGGCTGGCAGATGCTCTGCATGTTGGACAGCGTGGTGGGCACCACGATGAACGCGGCCAGCGCCACGGCCACGCTGAAGATCAGCAGGGTCTGGGCGTTGATGTCTTTCTCTTGCTGCTGCATGGCGGCAGCCTCGTCCTTGAGCACGTCTTCCACACGCTTGAGGCTGCCCAGGATCTCGGCGTACCGTTCATGGGCGCGCGCCAGCATGCGGTTGGCCACGGTGGCGGTGTCGTAACCGTTGTCGGCCAGCTGGCGTGTCACGGGTTCCACGGCGGCGCTGTAGGCCGCGAGCTGGTCCTTCATCTCACGCACGATGACGTTGTCGCCGTCCTCCTCACCCGTGAGCATGTGGTCCATCTGCTGCACCGCAGCGTCGCGCGCCGCCTGCCACTGAGCTTTCGCTTTGGCCACTTCTTCGGGCTTCTCGTAGGCAATGATCATGTCCTTCTCATAGCGGCCCATGTCGCCCAGCGCGACCTGCATCCGGGAGACGGTGAGCGTCTCCTCGAAAGCATGTTCGACAAAATTGACGCTCAGGGCGTGCAGGCGGTTCATGCCCCACAGACCAGCGCCGCCAATCATGGTCAGCAAGAGCAGAACGACGGCAATGGCGCCCATCATTCGGGTGCGGATGGAGAACTGGCGCATCAATGATTGCATGGACTTTTTTCGATGGAGGGTGAGCTGAAAGGTGAAATGTGCAACTAGCGCACACCATCGATGCGGAAGATCTTGATGACGTCGGTGAGGCGGCTGGCCTGGTCTTTGAGGCTCTCGGCCGCGGCTGCACTCTCTTCGACCAGCGCGGCGTTCTGCTGCGTCATCTGGTCCAGCTGCGTCACCGCCACGTTGACCTGGCCAATGCCATCGCTCTGCTCGCCGGCGGCTGCCGTGATCTCACCAATGATGTCGCTCACGCGCTGCACCGAGCCCACGATCTCGCTCATGGTCTGCCCCGCATCGGCCACCAATCTTGAACCCGCTTCCACGCGGTCCACGCTGGCACCGATCAGGTTCTTGATCTCCTTGGCGGCTTCTGCG
>JANPKR010000374.1:0-1553 GCA_031426175.1 Hydrogenophaga sp.
GGCATAAGCCTGGTTGACCGGCAACGGCTTGCGGAAGTCCTGAAAGTTGCGGTTGAGGTCGACGTTCTCGTCGGTGACGCGGCGGACCCATGAAAACCCGTGTGGGTTGAGCGCGTGGATGTAGAGCACGGCCACGCCGGCAGCGCGTGCGTGCTCGCGCCATTCGGCGTCTTGCGCAGCGAACACCTGCACGCCCGAACCACAGAAACCCTCCACACCATGGCAGGCGCTGCTGACGATGAGCAGACGCTCGGCAGCGGGGTCGCCATCCAGCGCCACATCCATCGCGAGCACCTCTCCATCGCGACCCGGCAACGGATGGTTGTGGCTGCTGATGGCCATACCGGCGGTGGCCGCCGCTTCGAGAAACTGCACCCGGGCTCGGGCGTACGAAGAAGAGAACCCGTCGGCTGGCGCGATCAAGCCGGCGCCCCCGGGCGCGGGCGGCTCAACCATTTTTCGGCCAGCTGCACCCAGTACGTGGCGCCCAACGGGATCAGGTCGTCGTTGAAGTCGTAGCTGGGGTTGTGCAGCATGCAGGGACCGCCACCGTGACCCATCTCTCGGTGCGCGCCGTCGCCGTTGGCGATGAAGGCGTAGCAACCCGGGCGGGCCTGCAGCATGTAGGCGAAGTCCTCAGCCCCCATGGTGGGCTCCTGCTCCACCACACGGTCGGCGCCCACGATGTCGGCCATGACTTCGCGTGCAAACGCGGTCTCGGCGGCGTGGTTGATGGTGGGCGGGTAGTTGCGCTTGAACTTGAACTCCACCTTGGCACCGAATGCGGCTGCGGTGTGTTCGGCCACCTCCTGCATGCGGCGCTCGATCATGTCGAGTACCTCGTAGGTGAAAGTGCGCACCGTGCCCTGGATCTCGCAGCTGTCGGGCACCACGTTGGTGGCCTCGCCGGTGTGGATCATGGTGACCGAGATCACGCCGGCGTCCACCGGCTTCTTGTTGCGCGAGATGATGGTCTGGAAGGCCATCACCATCTGGCAAGCCACCGGCACCGGGTCGATGCCATTGTGCGGAAGTGCGGCGTGCGCGCCCTTGCCGCGGATGGTGATGTGGAACTCGTTGCTCGATGCCATGACCGGGCCGGCACTGGCAGCAAACGTGCCCACCGCCATGCCGGGCCAGTTGTGCATGCCGAACACCGACTCCACCGGGAACTGCTCGAACAGGCCGTCCTTGATCATCTCGCGCGCGCCACCACCGCCCTCTTCGGCCGGCTGGAAGATCAGGTAGACCGTGCCGTCAAAGTTGCGGTGCTTGGCAAAGTGCTGGGCCGCGGCGAGCAGCATGGCGGTGTGGCCGTCGTGGCCACAGGCGTGCATCTTGCCGGCGTGCTGGCTGGCGTGCGCAAAGGTGTTGTGTTCCTGCATGGGCAGGGCGTCGATGTCGGCGCGCAGGCCGATGGCCCGCCCGCATTTGCCGCCGTCGCGGCCGTGCACGATGCCCACCACGCCGGTGGTGCCCATGCCGCGGTGCACCGGAATGCCCCACTCGGTGAGTTTGTCCGCCACCACGTCGGCGGTACGGACTTCCTTGAA
>JANPKR010000375.1:0-2957 GCA_031426175.1 Hydrogenophaga sp.
GGCGTGAAGTATTGGCCTGCGCCGCTCTTGGTGTCTTGCGCGTTGCGTTCCAACAGGCCTTCGTAGGCATCGCCCTTCACGTCCGCGCCCAGGATGGTCCAGGTCTCGGTGTCGATCAGGTCGGCCACCACGCGGCGCAGCCTATTCATGAATTTCTATAGCTTGGCAATGTTTGCAAACCGCTGCAAGACCAGACCGGCGCACGTGTTCTGCGAGACGATGCCAGGCAGCACGTTGGAAAAATCCGGGTGTTGCAGGACCACTTGAAAGCGTTCGGCGATGAAGCCGCGAACTTCTTCGGGCGCCGCGGCCAGCTCTGCCAGCTACTCGTCCCTGCCGTCCACCAGCGTGATGATGTCTTCGAGGTCTTGGCTCAAGTACACGTCGTTGTTGCCCCGGTCTTTGAAAGCTTCCAGCTTCGTGGCCACAAAGTACGGAGCCGACAGATGCCTCACTTGCAAGCCCGTGGGCAAGGTGGCGGACACGGCTGCCTCAAAACCGGGCTTGTACCACCGGTTCGCAAAGCCCAGCACCTTCTCGTCCAGCGGCACCAGGTCCAACTGCATGCCCCGCCAGAACCAGCGAAACGGCGGCGTGTTGTCGGGCATGGTCTGCTTGAAGCCCCTGGCCATCAATTGATCGGCCAGCGCGTGGTAGGCCACCAAAGAGGCCACCTCCACGATTGCATCCACGTCCTCAGTGGGGCGTGCGTCGGCCACCAAGGGCTGCGAAATGAGCAAGCCGGTGGCGCAGCCGCCGACGAACACCACCTGCTCGCACAACGGCCCCATGGCGTGAGCAATGCCGGACAGCAATTCAATGTTGGGGTCAGCCATGCATGGGCCTCTCTTCGGTCTTGGGGCCCTCAGGATGGATCAACAGCGGCAGCCGCTTGAGCGCCATGCCGCGCTCCCGCGCGCGGCCCACGCGCAAGGCGTCAAACAGGGCCAGCATGTCGTACAGCTTGGCGTCTTGCATCGCTGCAAAGGGCGCGCTGGGGTGCAAAGGCTCCAGCCCCTGCCCGCGAGCCGTGCCATTGGGGTGAGGCCAAACCCAGTCGTCAGACCCCGGCGCAAACACACCTGCAAATGCGGGCGCGCTGTGGCTCGTGGGCACACCCACCGCCACCGGCAATCTTTCTGCCGCAAAGGCGTATTTGGCGCCGTGCACCGCAAACTCAGCCAGATTGCGACTGTGCACCCGCACCGGGTTGTCTGCACTGCTGACCGCCTCAGCCGCGGCGCGGCGCGGCTTGGCACGCACGCGGTAAATGACAGAGGCTTCTTGCACCCCCGGCACCGCAGCGGGCGGCGGCATGAGCAATGCCGCATCCACCAACAGCCCCGCCTGCAAGCCGCGCTTGACCGAGGCATGTGCTTCGGACGCGCTGAGCCCCAACGCTTGCGCGAGGCCCGCGTAAGTCCAGCGCTGATCACCCAAAGCCACGAGCTTGAGGGCCACCAGGAAGTCTTGGGGTTTGAGTTGCATGGCATTCTTCATTCGCAAATCGCGAATATGGAATGTAACGCGCTTCAGCAGCCAGTGCAACGGGGTGCGGCGCTCATGGGTACAGCACCAGATCGCCCACCACCTGGATCACCTTGGCCTCTTCCAGGCGTTGAGACAAGGCGTCGGCCTCCTCCGCAGTCGCCCCCTGTCCCACGATGGACTTGAGGTGGCGCAGCAGCGAAGCGAACTTGGTCGGGCGGTTTTTGCCCATCTTGGCCAGGGATGCTTTGGCCCGAGCCAGCACCTTGTCTGCCGGAGCCGTCGCTGGCTGGGGGGCTGGTTGCTTCTTGGCAGCCGGCTTCTGCACCGGTGACTTCTTGGCCGCCACCTTTTTGGCGGCGGGCGCGGCCTTGGCGGGCACCTGCACCGTGGCGACCTTCTTGGCCGGGGCCTTCTTGGCCACAACCTTCTTGGCAGACGCCACCACTT
The DNA here is from genome assembly GCA_031426175.1 of Hydrogenophaga sp. Lineage (GTDB taxonomy): Bacteria > Pseudomonadota > Gammaproteobacteria > Burkholderiales > Burkholderiaceae_C > Hydrogenophaga. Next base: position 1,939 of record JANPKR010000375.1, read on the forward strand.
GGGCGGCAGGTACTGCCTTCTTCGCAGGCGCCTTCTTGGCCGCAGCCTTCCTTGCTGGCGCTGCTTTCTTCGCAGCTGGCACCGCCTTGGCCTTGAACCCAACGCGTGTCGCTGTGAAACCCAGCAACTTGGCGTGTCCCAACATCGAGTCGTAGCCCTTGTCGTTTGCCACCACCAGCAAGGTGGCGTCTGGGTGTTTGGCGGCCACGTAACCCAGGTAGAACGACAGGTGGAAGTCCAGCGCGTTCTTGCCCTTGCCGGAGTGCGGCACCAGCGTCACCCGCTCGTGCGCAGCCTTCAGTTGCTCGGCGCGTTTGATCTGACCGGGCCCATGAAACAGCCACACATCGGTGAGCTTGGGCGCCAGCTTCAGGGGCTCTTCAATCGTTGGATGGACATTTTCGTAGTCCACCAACACGTGTTGTTCTTTCATGTGGTCCTCCCTGTTGCAACTCCGCAGCCGCATTCACCGTGCGGTGGGCCGAAGCCGTCGTCAGCTTCCCGCGTCCGCCTCCTGCAGTTCCTTCAACGTACGCCCCTGCGCGTCTTTCCACTCAATGCGCCCGTTGGCACTGCGCCCCAACACCACAGCCGCCGCCGTGCTGGGCAAGCTGAAGCTGTAGTCCTGCGTGAAGCGGTACAGCCCTTCGGCCAGCGCCAGCACACCGTTGGCAATGAGCTCCTGCCTCACGTCATACATGCCGCGCACATGCTGCTGCATGGAGGGCACCGTCTCGGGCACCGCCTGCGAACCCGCCTTGACCACAAAACCCTGGCTCGCCTCATACCCACTGGCCTGCACGCCCTTGCCTTTGCAGGTGAGCACCGGGCTCGCCTTGGCGGCCACGGCCGGCGCGGACTCGAACGCATGCACCCCAAGCACCGGCAACATGCCCAGCATGTGGTCCAGAAACACCAGCATGTCCGCCCGGTCCGCCTCGCTCAGGGTGGGCTCGCTGGGAAAGTTGCCGTTGTCCAGCGGCACGCGCTTGGCCGCGCGGGCCAGCGCGATCAGCCGC
>JANPKR010000376.1:0-2756 GCA_031426175.1 Hydrogenophaga sp.
GGCGGGCGCAACCGGGTGTATTCGGCGCGCGACCGCACGCGCCTCAAGCTCACGTTGCGCGCCAAGCGCCTGGGCTTGTCGCTGACCGAGGCCAAGGACATCATCGACACCTACGACAGTCCGCGCGACACCGGTCCGCAGTTGCGCAAGTTCCTCACGGTGCTGGCCGACCACCGCCGCCAGCTCGAAGAGCAGATGGCCGACCTGGTGGCCAACCTCGACGAGGTGAAGGTGCACGAAAAAGAAGCGCGCGCGCTGCTGGCCAGGCTGGACAAGAAGTCCTGAGTTCGGCTGGAGGAGAAAGCCCATGTCCCTGATTGCCAACACCGTTGTTGCGCTCGTCGCGCTCTTGCACGCTTACTTTCTCGTGCTCGAGATGTTCCTGTGGGACAAGCCCGCCGGACTCAAGGCCTTCGGTCAGACACCCGCGTCGGCGGCGGCCACCAAGGTGCTCGCCGCCAACCAGGGCCTGTACAACGGCTTTCTCGCTGCTGGTCTGCTGTGGGGTTTGTGGCTGGGGCCCGAGGGCTTCGGCGTGAAGGTGTTCTTTCTGCTGTGTGTGCTGATCGCCGGTCTGTACGGCGCGGCCACGGCAAGCCGCAAGATCCTGTTTGTGCAGGCGTTGCCGGCGGCGGTGGGCCTGGTGCTGGTTTACCTGAGCCGCGCAGCCTGAGGCCTCAGCCTGGCTCCGTGTTTCGCCAGAGCACCCGACCCTGACCGGCGTCGTTGATGCGCGCCACCAAGGCCGCCGCGCGCGAGTCGGACACCCGCAGCGTGACGTCCACCCCGTGGCCGTGCTGCGCCTCGACCAGCGTGGCGCCAAAGCCATCGAGTTCGCGCCGAAGCCAGCCTTCCAGCGCGTAAGGCAACACGCAGCGCAACACCCGCCAGCGGATCACCGCCACCTTGTCCGCGCCCAGCAGGGCCTGAGCCACGCTGTCGGTGTAGGCGCGCACGAGGCCACCCGCGCCCAGCGGTGTGCCGCCGTAGTAACGCACCACCGTGGCCAGCACACCTTCCAGGTCCTGGTGACGCAGCACTTCCAGCATCGGCCGCCCAGCGGTACCGCCGGGCTCACCGTCGTCGTTGGCCGCCGAATGCCCACCCGCCATGAGCGCCCAGCACACGTGGGTGGCGCCGGGGTGTTCGGCGCGAAGCTGTGCCACCCGCGCCAACGCCGCCACGCGGTCCGCCACCGGCTCCACGCAGCCGACGAAGCGGCTTTTCTTGAGGGTCTGCTCGCTGTGGGACGGAGCGCTGAGGGTGAAGGGCATGGCGGGTTGAGCATAGCCCCGCGCCGCAGCCCGTGAAATTGACGTTTACGTAAACGTCAACGTAGAATCCGGAGGTGCCTCCCTGCCAAAAAACCCCATGAACCCACCCACCTTCGAGCCTCGCAATCCCGACTTCGACGCCCGCGTGCGCGAGAGTTTTGCCCGCCAGGCCGCCATGCGCACCCTGGGCGCCACGTTGGCGGAGGTCAAGCCCGGGCATGTGGAGATCACGTTGCCGTGGGCCGAGCCGCTGACGCAGCAACACGGGTTTCTCCACGCCGGCATGGTGGCCACCGCGCTCGACTCGGCGTGCGGTTACGCCGGGTTCTCACTGATGGCAGCCGATGCGGCGGTGCTCACCATCGAGTTCAAGATCAACCTGCTGGCGCCCGCCCAGGGGCAGCGCTTCCGCATGGTCGGCACCGTCGTCAAACCCGGGCGCACCGTCACGGTGTGCGAAGGGCAGGCCTGGGCCTTCGACGGCGGGCAGGAAAAGCTGGTCGCCACCATGGGCTGCACGCTCATGGCCGTGGTGGGCCGCGACAACATCCAGGGCTGAAGCCCGCTGAATCATTCTTTGGAGACACGACCCATGACCAACCTGCCCGGCCTCAACTTCCAGCTCGGTGAAGACATCGACGCGCTTCGCGACGCGGTGCGCGACTTTGCGCAAGCCGAGATCGCCCCACGCGCGGCCGAGATCGACCAGAACGACCAGTTCCCGATGGACCTGTGGCGCAAGATGGGCGATCTGGGCGTGCTCGGCATCACCGTGGGTGAGGAATACGGCGGCGCCGGCATGGGCTACCTGGCGCACATGATCGCCATGGAAGAGATCTCGCGCGCCTCGGCCAGCGTGGGCCTCTCATACGGCGCACACAGCAACCTGTGTGTGAACCAGATCAAGCGCAACGGCAGCGAGGCCCAGCGCGCGAAATACCTGCCCAAGCTCATCAGCGGCGAACACGTGGGCGCGCTGGCCATGAGCGAACCCGGCGCCGGCTCGGACGTGATCAGCATGAAGCTGAAAGCCAAAGACAAAGGCGGCTACTACCTGCTCAACGGCAGCAAGATGTGGATCACCAACGGGCCGGACGCCGACACCATGGTGGTCTACGCGAAGTCCGAACCCGAGATGGGCGCACGTGGCATCACGGCCTTCATCGTCGAAAAAGGCATGCAGGGTTTCAGCACGGCGCAAAAGCTCGACAAGCTCGGCATGCGCGGCAGCCACACCGGCGAGATGGTGTTCAACAACGTGGAGGTGCCGGTCGAGAACATCCTGGGTGGCCTCAACAACGGCGCCAGGGTGCTCATGAGCGGCCTGGACTACGAGCGCGCCGTGCTCACGGGCGGGCCGCTGGGCATCATGCAGGCCGTCATGGACAACATCGTTCCCTACATCCACGACCGCAAGCAGTTCGGCCAGAGCATCGGCGAGTTCCAGCTCATCCAGGGCAAGGTGGCCGACATGTACACCGT
>JANPKR010000377.1:0-10135 GCA_031426175.1 Hydrogenophaga sp.
CGACGCGAAGACATCCGCCAGAAGATCTTTGCGCAGGGCTGGCAGGTGGCGGGTACCTCGCCCGAAGGCCTGCGCCGTCGCATCGAGAGCGACACGGCCGTGATGTCCGACGTGATCGTGCGCAACAACATCCGTCCCTGACGCGTACGCGACGCAGACCGCGTCGCCTGTGCGACTGGTTCCGGGTATTCCCGGTTCGCGTTGGGTCTCCGTCACCAGATAACCGTGTCGCTGTTCACGCATTTCGTGCGAACAGGCATCTGGTGATCCCTACAACGACAGGAGACAAATGTGAAAGCACAAAACAGATTTCGCTTTGCGGTGCTCGCGGGCGCAACCTTGCTCGCCGCTTGCGGTGGCGGGGGCGATGACCCCGTGGTCGTCGTGCCACCGACAGTGGTACCTGAAGAAACACGGACGCAGGACAGCCGCAGTTTCACACCGCTCGACCCGACGGCCATCACTTTCGCGCCCATGGCGAACCAGGTGGCTGTCACCAACCGCTGGGCCGGGGTGCTCAATGGGGCTGCCTACCGCGTCGAGGTGCCCGTCAACTGGAACGGCAAGCTCGTGATGTACGCACATGGCTTCCGCGGGGAAGGTTCAACTTTGACGGTGTCAGACCCGACCATCCGCCGGCACTTGATCGAGAACGGTTACGCGTGGGCAGCATCAAGCTATTCGACAAACTTCTATGACGTGCGTGCCGGCGTTGAAGACACGAACGCACTCGCATTGGCCTTCAACACCATCGCCGCTGCCAATGGGCGCACGTTGGCTGCGCCCAGCCGCATTTACATCACTGGTCATTCCATGGGCGGTCATGTCACGGGTGCAGCCATTGAGGCGGAGGCCATGGCCACTGCAAAGAACAAAGTGCGATACCACGGTGCGGTGCCTATGTGTGGCGTGATGGGCGATACCGATTTGTTCAACCGCTTTGCCGGCATGCAGGTGACAGCGCAGGCTTTGGCGGGTGTGCCGAGCTATCCGACCAACAAGTGGTCGGAGATATCGACGTTGGTCACCAGCACGCTGTTCTCGACTTTCACGGCGTCCACCATTGTGCCCACGGCGCAGGGGGTCAAGTACCTTTCGGTGGTGGAGAACCTCACCGGGGGTGATCGACCGCTGTTCGACCAAGGCGTCCAGTTTGGGCGCAGCTTCCAGTCGGCCTACGGTACCTTTGGCAGCGACGGCACCGTGACCGGCATCCTGAACCGCAACGTACTCGACACCAATGCCTTCACGTACCTGATTGCAGGTGACGTGCTGGGGTCGACTGCGCTGAACAACTCTGCGCAAAAGCTCACTGCTGCGGTGGACGCAAACCGTTTGCGCCGTGACGGGCTGCGCTGGATCCCTGCCATCAACGGCGAGTTCAACATCCCAGTGGTGTCCATCCACACGCTGGGCGACCTGTTCGTGCCCTTCAGCATGCAGCAGGTGTACCAGCAGCGCACGGCGGCCAAGGGCAACGCCAACTGGCTGGTGCAGCGAGCCATTCGTGGCGCCAGCCATTGCGACTTCACCATCGCGGAGCAGGTGCAAGCGTTTGAAGACATGGTGGCATGGGAGCAGGGCGGTCCCAAGCCCGCGGGCGACGATGTGATCACGCCCACGACAGTGGCGAATCCGGCCTACGGCTGCACGTTCACCAACAACACGCTCGGGGCAGACGACACGGGAGGCGCTGCGGCGGCGTTCCGTCCGGCCATCGCAGCAACCACGCCCGCCTGCCCCATCTGAGCCAAGTCAACCCATGCCCCGGCGCAGCCCCGCGCCGGGGCATTTTTCATGGTTTCTCGAAGGTTGATCGACGAATCGCGGTTTCTACGGTCGCCTGTTTGAATTTGTAAATACCTGATTACAAACGTAGTTGTTTGCACTCCCTGAGCCAACAAGCGGTATAAAAACGTCAAATAAATCACACCTTAGTTGTAAAAAAGCGACGAGATAGTGATCTTAAAAGGTTCATCGCCATAACGGTTTGACGAATTCAGGGAGGGGGCGGCATGCATCGTTCGAAGGGCTACCCGCCCGCGTTTTCTGCCGATTTCGGGACATGACGCCATGGCCAACGTGCTGGCGATCCATTCGGTCTGCAGCTCGATTGCGACCTTCCTGAACAACACCTACCCGGCGTCCACCAACGGCTTCACCATGCCGACCTGCGACTTTGTGGTGTTGTCTTCGCAGGAAATGGCGAATCCACCGACCGAGGGCAACCGGGTCAGCCTCTATCTCTATCGCACCACGGTCAACGAACACAGCCGCCAGCAACGCCCGTCGCGGGCACCGCAGGCCCTGCCCGCGCCCCTGAGCCTGGACTTGCATGTGTTGCTTTCGGCCTGGGGCGACACCGCGCTGGACGAACACATCCTGATGGCCTGGGCGATGCGGCAGTTGCACCTGTTCCCCCTGCTGGATGCGTCGTCGCTGTCTCCTGAGCCCGGTTGGGACGCCGACGAGGTGATCCAGATCGTGCCGGCCGAACTCTCCACCGAGGACATCATGCGCATCTGGGACGCGCTGGAGCCGTCGTACCGGCTCTCGTCTTCCTACATCGCGCGCACTGTGCGGCTGGACCCCGATGAGTTGCCCGAGGCGGTGCCGGTGGTCGCCAGCCGGTACTCCTACAGCGTGGGGGCGGCGTGATGACACTGTTGCTCAACGCCCGTGAAGTTGAACGCGCGGAGCGCCGCGTGCTGGGCGCTTTGCGCTGCGTGGATGCGACCACCGGTGCACCGCTGGACCGGCCCTTGCGGGTGCAGGCTCCCGAAGGTGTGCGCATCCTGCGCAACCGAAGCGGACTGCTGGTGATCCACGAATGGTTGCCGTTGGCCCACCACGCGATGGCCTTTGCCTCTGTGCCCGACGACGTGGCGCTGGCCTCGCTCTTCCTCACGATCTCCGTCTCCGATCCGCTGGGCCACTACCTGCCGCGCGTGGTGCGGGTGAACCTGCCGCGCGACGCCGACCCGGCCAACGCCGACCAGCCCGACTCGCTGTTTCGCCCGCTCACGGTGCCCATGTATCCCTCGGCCACGGGCCGGGTCGGCTCCAACTGGGCCTGCATCAGCGTGAGCGTGTTCGAGCAGGGCAGCGGCGATGCCCTGGGTGGCGTGCTGCTGCGTGTGGTGGCGGCCGGTGCGGTGCGCGCCATGGGTTTGTCGGACTGGCGCGGTGAGGCGCTGGTGGCGGTGGCCGGTGTGCCCGTGACCACCTGGTCCACCCAGCCTGGCGACGTGATCGTCACCCAGATCCCGGCCGAACTGCAGGCCGTGGCCGACCCGGCCAGTGTGGTGCGCACACCGCAGGCCGTGGTGCAGCTGGGGCGTGTGCCTTCTGTCCTGCCGCTGGTGGATCCCGCGGCCATCGAAACAGCGCGCGCGGGCTATCCGCAGGCCAGCGCGGTTGTCAGCCTGGCGGCCGGTCGACCGCTGCACATCTCCCTCGGGATCGATCTGCCCTGAGGACCCACGCGATGTCCCCACCCGCACTTCACAAGGAGAAGCACCATGCCTGAATACCTCGCGCCAGGCGTTTACGTCGAGGAGACCAGTTTCCGCGCCAAGAGCATCGAAGGGGTGGGCACCAGCACCACCGCGTTTGTCGGGCCCACCCGCAAGGGGCCGTACCGGGTCGACAACGACTCGCCCGAGTCGCCTGAGCTGCTCACCAGCTACGGCGACTTCGAGCGCATCTACGGCGGTTTTGCCGATCTGTCTCTCGGCGCTGGCGTGCCGGGCACGAACTACATGGCCCACGCGGTGCGTGCCTTCTTCAACGAAGGTGGATCGCGCCTGTACGTCTCTCGGGTAGTCGGGACCAATCCGGTGATCGCGGCTGTGCAAGTCATTGCCGGCACCGATGAAGGCGTGAGCTTTGTTGCGCGCTCTCCGGGCGCGGCCGGCAACGGGCAGGTGGTGGTGCGAGAAGCCGCCACACCGGCCTCGGAAACCACGCTCAACAACGCGCCTGCCGGCAGCTTGGTGCGTGCCACGGTGGGCGGCAACCCAGCGCTGCTGGTGCGCGTGGGCAACAGCTGGCGCCCGGCGGCCAACCTGGCGGGCGACCCGGTCACGCAGGCCAACGTGCTGGCTGGAACACCGCGCCTGCTCACCGTCTCGGCGCTCACCATCGATGGTGATGGCAACAGCCTGGGTTTCGAAGACATGGGTCTGGCGGACACGCACCCGCGCTGGATCGGACACGTGATGTCGGCCAATCCGTCCCGGCGCAGCGACCACCTGCAAAACCTCTATGCCATCACGGTGGGTGCGGGTGTGACCCCGTCTGAGTTGCACGCGGGCCTTTTCAACGGAGCAGCCAGCAACGCCGCGGGGCAGCCCGAGCGGGTCTGGACGCTCACCGGCGGCACCGACGGAGCCGAGCCCACCTCCACCAACTACGCGCTGGCCCTGTCCGAGATCGCTTCGCTGGAGGACGTGTCCATCGTCGCGGCACCGGGCAGTTCAGCCTACGGCGTGGACGACGAGGACAACCCGCAGGCCGTTGCCAGCGCACTGATTGCGCACGCTGAAGGCCGCCGCGCCTACCGCATCGCCGTGCTCGACACACCGCCCGAACTCTTGCCCACCACGGCGCGCACCTACCGGGGCCTGTTCGACTCCAGGTACGCCGCCATGTACTTCCCATGGGTGGTGGTCTCCAACCCGCTCGCGCGCCCGGGTCGCGAAGACATTCCGAAGGAAATCGCATTGCCGCCTTCAGGTTTTGTGAGCGGCATCTACGCACGCAACGATGTGCAGCGCGGCGTGCACAAGGCGCCGGCCAACGAGGTGGTGCGCGGTGCGCTGCGCTTCGAGATCGACGTGAATTTTGCGCAGCAGGAGCTGCTCAACCCAGCCGGTGTGAACTGCCTGCGTTTCTTCAGCGGGCGCGGCAACCGGGTGTGGGGCGCACGGCTGATCTCCAGTGACCCGGAGTGGAAATACGTCAGTGACCGGCGCTACTTCAACTACCTCGAAGCGTCCATCGACCGCAGCACGCAGTGGGCTGTGTTCGAGCCCAACGGCGAGCGCCTGTGGGCCAACATCCGCCAGACCATCGCCGACTTTCTCTACAACGAGTGGCGCAGCGGCGCCTTGCTGGGCACCTCGCCGGATGAAGCTTTCTTCGTACGATGCGACCGCAGCACGATGACGCAGAACGACCTGGACAACGGTCGCCTCATCTGCCTGATCGGCGTGGCCATCATCAAGCCTGCCGAGTTCGTGATCTTCCGCATCGGCCAGAAAACGGCCGACGCCCGCGAGTGAATTTCCGTCTCACAGATCCTTCAGGAGCTGAACCATGGCCAACCGCACCACGCCCTACGGCGCCTTCAACTACCTCGTCAACTTCGACGGCGGCGAGGTCTTCGGCGGCTTCTCCGATGTCAGCGGCATCGGCACCGAAGTCACTGTGGCCGAGTACCGCAACGGCAACGACCGCGAGAACCACGTGCGCAAGGTCGCCGGTATCCACAAGGTGTCCGACGTGACCTTGAAGCGCGGCATCCTCAACAGCAAGACCCTGTTCGACTGGATCAGCCAGACCCGCACGCAGGGCCCGGCTGCGCAGCGCAACGTGACCATCACCCTGCTGGACGAAGCCCACACCCCCGTGCAGACCTGGGTGCTGCGCGGCGTGATCCCGATGAAATACACCGGGCCCACGCTGGCGGGCAAAGGTGGGGGCGATGTGGCGATGGAAGAAATCGCGCTCTCTGCAGAAGCCATGGAAATCACCGCCTGAAGCGCGTCGGACGGCCACCATGAGCCTTGTGTTCGAAACCGCTGCACCCGCCCTGCGCACCGCGCCCGAGCGCGCCGACGTGGCGTGTTTCGTGGGCTTCGTGGCGCGGCGGCGCCAGCAACCGCTGCCCATGTCGGTGCGCCGCCAGCTCATCGACGCCGGCTGGGTCAACGGGCCGTGGCGCAAGGGAGCCGATGCCCTGGACGCGTTGGACAACGTGCCGGTGGTAATCGACAGCTGGGCACTTTTTGACAGGCTCTTTGCCTGGGACGAACGCCTGGTGGGCCGCGCACCCGATGTGGTGAGCGGTGCGCCCGCGCTGTGCGCCACCTACCTGGGTGCGGCGGTGCGCAGCTTCTTCGCGCGCGGCGGTCAACGTGCGGTGGTGGTGCGCGTGGGCGACCCGTGGGCGTTTCTCGAATCGTCGTCCCACCGCGCGGCCAAGCGGCGCGCGCGCCTGGCCCGGCTCATTCCCGGCTTCAGTGACCGCGATCAGGTGGGTGAGGTGTTCGAACCCATGGACCCGCGCAGCTGGCGTGGTATCGGCCATGTTGTTGGACTGTCAGAGGCCAGCCTGTTGTGCCTGCCGGACTTGCCCGACGCGTGCTCGACCGAACCCCTTGCGCCTTCGGTGGCCACGCCGCTCCAGCCACCCTCCGAAGGCTTTGTCGAATGCAGCCCTGATGAACCGCCGCTGACCAAAGACGCGGGCCTGCGTGCCCTGCGCGCACCGCGCCTGGACGGTCCAGGCTACGGACCCTGGCGCGTGGCTGTGGCCAGCGTGCGTGCTTTTCTGACCCGGCACCAGCGTGAGATGCTGTTTGTGGGCGCGCTGCCGCTGCCGCGCGAGGACGCGCGCCGGCCGTTGAGTGATGGTGGTGTGCACGCACACAGCGACATGCTGGCGTTTCTGCGGCGCAGCGGCGTGCTGGAGGCCGAGGGCAGCGTGGACGCGAGTGGCCTGTCGATAGCGAGTGCATTCGTGCAACTGGGTTACCCGTGGCTTGCCATGCGCGCCGCGCAAGACCTGCCCGAAGGACTGGAGCCGCCCGACGGTGCGTTGGCTGGCCTGATCGCCCGCAGCGCTCTGGCGCGCGGCACACACGCCAGCGTGGCCGGCGACACGTCCCTGCCGGCTTTGCGCGACCTGCAGGGCGCCGAGCCCTTGCCCGGCTGGGGCGCGGGCCCTCAGTCGCCGAGTGCGCGGTTGGCTGAACGCGTGTGCCTGTTCACCCAGCAGGCTGGTGGCTGGGCCCTGCAGTCCGACGTGACCACCACCCGGGATGCGGCCTGGCGCAGCGGCGGTGTGAGTCGCCTCATGGCCACGCTGCTGCGCGCGGCGCGCCTGCGAGGGCAGAGTGTGCTGTTCGACGGCAACGGCCCCGAGACCTGGGGTCGGCTGGAGCGCAGCCTGGAAGAATTGCTCAAGGGCTTCTGGCGCGTGGGGGCGCTGGCCGGGGCGACGCCATCCGAGGCTTTCAGCGTGCGTTGCGACCGCAGCACCATGACGCAGAACGACATCGACAACGGACGTCTCGTGACCGAGATCACCGTGCTGCCGGCGCACAGCATCGAGCGCATCACCGTGGTGCTGGCGCTGGTTGCGGCGGGTGTGGGCCAGGCCCGTGTGCGGGAGGTGGCGTGATGGCCATCGGTGCCGAATTCTCTGCCAGCGCCTCGGCCCAGGTATCGGTCGGCTTGGGCACAGGTGCCGGTTCAGCCGCGGGCGCCAAAGCCTCGGCCCCGCTCATTCCGTTTCGCTTTCAGGTGCGCTTTCGCCAGTCGGGCGCGGGGGCTGCGCAGGGCAACGATGTCGACATGTGCCAGGGCGCCTTTGCCGAATGCACCGGCCTGGAGGCCACCATGGAGCCCAAGGTGATCCGCAGCGGTGGAGTCAATCACGGCGCGTTCCAGCGAGCGGGGCAGGTGACCCATGCCACCGTGATCCTCAAGCGCGGCATGACCGACAACCGCCACCTCTGGAAGTGGTTCGCCATGGTCTCGGGCGGTGATTGCGCAGCGCGAATGGACGTGGACATCGACATGCTCGATGGCGCGGGCGCCAAGGTCATGACGTGGTCGCTGGCGCGCTGCATGCCTGTGAAGTTCAAGGCGGCCGACCTCAACGCCCGCGCCACCGAGGTGGCGGTGGAAGAGCTGCACCTGGCCCACGAGGGGCTCACCCTCGGTTTTCCCAAGGGCTGACCATGACGGAACGCACCATCGCCGTTGCCGAGTTCAAGACGTTGAGTCCGGCGCCCGAGCAGGTGGTGAAGGTGCACTTCAACCCGGCGTCGTTGGAGTACACCGTGTCCAACACGCTGGGCCCCGCCGGCCAGGGCGCGGGCAGCCGCCAGTACGTGAGTGCGACCGTGGCCAAGCTCACCATGGACCTGGTGTTCGACACCACCGCCGAGAACCTCAGCGGCGAAGTCCAGGGTGGGGAAGACGTGCGCAGCACCACCGACAAGATGGCGCAGTTGCTCAAGCCCTTCGGTGGCGAGAACGAGAAGACCCCGCCCCGCGTGGAATTCAGCTGGGGCGCTTATCGCTTCGTGGGCACGGTGGAGCAATACAAGGAGACGCTGGATCTGTTCTCGCACGACGGTGTGCCGCTGCGCGCGGGCATCAACCTCACGCTCTCCAGCGACACACCCAATTTCGAGAGCGCCAGCGCACCGGCATCGAGGGCCGATCGCGCGGGCGCCTCCAGCATGGAAGTGCCCGGTGGTGCAGGGCCATCGGGCGTGGCTGCGGCGGGGGGTGATCCGCGTGCCGCTCGGGCCGTGGCGAGTGCCAACGCTTCGGCCAGTTTGCGGTTTGGTGGCAGTGCGTCGTTGCTGGTGGACGCCAACGTGTCGCTGGGCGCCCCGGCGGCTTTTGCGTCGGCCTCGTTGTCGGTGGGGGCCAGTGCCGGCGTGGGCATCGGCGGCGGTGCGGGGATCGGCGCCACAGCCGGCGCAGCCTTTGCCGGCTTGCGCGTGGGCGCAGGCGTTGGTGCGGGCGCATCGCTGCCCAACGCCCGCTCTCTGCTGCCCGGCGCGCAGGTGAGCGCAGGCACCAGCGGCTTTGCACCGGGCGGCATGGCGCGCGGATCGGGTGCTGGGAGCCTGGGTACCGACGTGGGGGCTGCTGCCGATCTGCAGGCCCGCATCGCTTTTGACTGAACGAGCACGGGGAGACACACATGCCCATCACCTTTGAGGAAGTCACCGCCGAGGTGCCGGCCGATCGGCCCAGCCCGCCCATGGCCCAGGCCAGCGAGGCTGCGCAGCCCGACGACCTGCGTGCGCTGGAGGCGATGCAGCAGGCGCTCGATCTGCGCGCCGAGCGCACCTGGCGCCTGCACACCGACTGAGCTTCACCGCAGCGCAGCACGCCATGACCGAAACCGCCCTCAGCCGACAAGCCCTCTACAGCGCGCGCCCCACACTGCGGCTGGCCGGGCAGGCGGATGTGCGCCTGTCCAATCTGCTGGTTGCCATGCGCATGGACGAGAGCGAAGGCGGCATGAGCCGGCTCGAACTGCGCCTGTCCAATTGGGTGGGCACCACGGCGGGCGGCACCGAGCAGGCGTTTGGCGCGCAGTCCGACCTGAAGCTGGGCGCCGAGCTGGCGGTGTACACCGGCGACGTGCAGGCCCCAAGGGAGGTGTTTCGCGGAAAGGTCAGCGCAATCGAACTCCTGTTCAGCATGGGCGGCGCGCCCGAGATCACGGTGCTGGCCGAAGACGCGCTGCAGGCCGCGCGTCTGGCGCGGCGCAGCAAGACCTACACCGACATGTCGCCCGCCGATGTGGTGCGCGAGGTGGCCGGCGCGCTCAACCTGCGCCCCACCGTCACCGGCCTCACCAGCCCGGTGGACTCCTGGGCCCAGATCAACGAAAGCGACCTGTCTTTTTTGCGCCGCCTGCTCGCGCGCTTTGACGCCGACCTGCAGATCGTGGGCGAAGAGCTGCAGGTGTCGCCGCGCGGCGATGTGGCGCGGGGCGAGGTGGAGCTCGCGTTGTTTGGCCAGCTGGTGCGCGCCCGCGTGATCGCAGACCTGTCGCAACAGGTCACCGCCACCAGCGCGGCGGGCTGGAACCCGGTGGACGGCAGCGCGGTGAGCCACGAGGCCACCCAGATCACACACGGCGGGCCGGGCAGCGGTCGCAACGGCCTGTCGTGGCTGGAAGAAGCCTTTGGCGCCCGGCAAGAACACATCGGGCATCTCGCGGTGAGCAGCGACGCCGAAGCCCGCGCCGTGGCCACCGCGGCGCTGGACCAGCGCGCACGCCGCTTCGTGCGCATCGAAGGATTGAGCGAAGGCAATCCTGCGATCCGCGTGGGCACCACGGTGTCGGTCACGGGGCTGTCGCCGCAGTTCGACA